>JAADEC010000005.1 GCA_013153595.1 Thermococci archaeon
TCGAGGTTGGCGGGTGGGAACGCCGCCAAGCCCGAGGTTAGGGTGTTTAAGTTCAGGTCGCCGGTGAAGGGAGCGTTCGTGGGGCACGAGGCCATCTACGTCCTTGCGGGCGGAAAGATGTGGATGATCTCCGCGCTGGAGGGGGAGACGGGGCTGAAGGTGGAAGGCAGTGTGGATATCGGTGGTTCTCAGGTTTCCCTTGATACGGGCGGAATCGACGCGTTTTCTGCCTACGACGGAGAGACGCTCAGGGTCTATCTGATAAGAAACGCCAGCGTTGTCAATGAGCTTACCCTAAATCTTCCGGGCTTTGAAAGTGCTCAGATTCATGTCTCAGGAACTGATGTTTCGGTGATAGCCCAGAGAGGCAGCTACCTTGCTTTTTATCATCCAAGCGGAGGAAGGCTTGTGCTCGAGGGCTACCTCAGACTGCCCGTTAGACCCGTGTGGTTCAACGGATACGTCTCAGGACACGCGTACGTCACGCTCTGGGGAAGCGACGGGGTCAGCTACATGCTGCGCGGGAAGCTCTCGGAGGAGATGGGGAATCAGACAAACTCAGGCCGAACAGAAACCACATCGACCGGGAGCTCACGTGAGACCGTCACGTCAACAGGGACCACCACCGAAACCACGACCGGCACATCAACCCGGGCAACGATGGAAGCGGAGCTTAAACGCTTCCTTAAGGATTCATACAGCGTCTACGGGATCGTTTACAGTCTGAACGGATACGATTACAGAGGGATCCGCCTAACTCCAAAAACCGGCAGGCTCTACTATTACCCGTACGGAGACGACGACAGCGTTTACCTCGTTTCGGGCAGATACGTCCTCCGGATCGCCCCGTGGGATGGCAATTTCTTCGGTGGAGACAGGAACACCCCTGTTGTGGATCCCGAGGATCAGACGCTGATAGTTCTGCCCGCCGCTGCAAGGCTGTACTACTCGATTCCCAACGGGGACAACGCCATAATGGTTGACAGCGGGGGGAAGCTTCACGTGCTGGTGGGGTTGAGGGAGGTACATGGAAGCGACATCTCTTGGAACGTTTTCATGAGCAACGCAGTCTACGACTTCGATGCCGAGGGGCTTGGACTGTACACGTACGGCAAGTACGTGACGTACATAGCATGGAGGGGAAACGAGTTGCGGCTCTACGTGTACGATGACGATGAGGACTACGAGATGCACACCAGAGGTGCCAACTTAACCGTCAGGCCGAGGGTGTACAGGCTGCCCGGGCGGATCCTTGAGGTTAACCCGTACCTCGACCCGGACTTTCTCGTGATCAGAACTGATGAAGGAACGTACGTCCTGCCCACCCCCTACGGTCATTACGGGAATGATACGAACGTCTACCGTATCGACGGCTACGTACGGTTCATAGGCTTCTACAGCTACGGAGGAATTAATGAGCTCATAGCGTACTCCGGGGGCAGGCTCTACACCCTCGAGGCAGACTACTCGGAGTACGGGAAGAACGTCACAGTGAAGAAGGGTTCGTTCCTGGACGTTTCGAACGTGGTGGGGGTTTACGGGGCCAGCGATCAGGACGAGTACGTGGCCGTTTCGGAGAAAGACGGAACGCTGAAGGTATATCAGCGCGTATGGAACAGCGGGAGAGGCCGCTACGAGTTTGTGCTCAGGAGGGAGTTCTCATTTAAGGCACCCTTCAGAAGGTTCGTGTTCGACTACAGACCCGAACATGGCTGGATGAGAACGATGGGAACGGGTAGCGACGGCTCGTTTTACATCTACGAGGTGCGGTGGAACGGGGGTTAGAGATCGAGATCAAGATCGGGGTTGGAGACCACGAGCAGAGGAGAGGCACGTGAGAACGGAGCGAACATCTGGTGGGCCCGCGGGGATTCGAACCCCGGACCTCCACCTTGTCAGGGTGGCGTCATAACCAGTCTAGACCACGGGCCCGCCCGAGAATGGTGGACCGGCCGGGATTTGAACCCGGGGCCTCCGCCTTGCCAAGGCGGCGCTCATACCAGGCTGAGCTACCGGCCCACTCCCAACGACGCCGTATTCACCTACCGAAGCGAGTTTATAAATTTTGTGGTCGGTAAGATGGTGATCGAAAAGTTAATAGCTGGTTAGATTGAACTGTCGCTCGGTGATACCATGAACCCGCTTGAGGAGGCTTTGGCCATAAAGGATGAGATAATCGCGTGGCGCAGGGACTTCCACATGTATCCGGAACTCAAGTACGAGGAGGAGAGAACCTCAAAGATCGTGGAGGAGCACCTGAGGGAGTGGGGGTACAGGATAAAGCGCGTTGGAACGGGGATAATAGCCGACATAGGGGAGGGAAAAACGATAGCCCTCCGCGCGGACATGGACGCGCTTCCCGTTCAGGAGGAAAACGACGTTCCCTACAAGTCCCGCGTTCCCGGAAAGATGCACGCCTGCGGCCACGATGCCCACACGGCCATGCTCCTCGGGGCCGCGAAGATCATAGCCGAGCACGCCGACGAGTTCAGCGGAAGGGTGAGGCTGATATTCCAGCCCGCCGAGGAGGGCGGAAACGGGGCAGTGAGGATGGTGGAAGGAGGCGCGATGGAGGGAGTCGACGCTGTTTTCGGCTTCCACGTCTGGATAGGGCTGGACAGCGGGATCATCGGAATAAGAGACGGTCCGTTCCTTGCGGGCTCTGGAATCTTCAGCGGCAGGCTGATGGGCAAAGGCGGCCACGCGGCCTCCCCGCAGATGTCCCTCGATCCTGTTCCTCCGCTGGCGGAGCTCATCCTGGCCTATCAGACGATCGTGAGCAGGAACGTCGATCCGATCGAAACAGGGGTTGTGAGCATTACCTCAGTGCATGCCGGAACTACGTTCAACGTGATCCCCGAGACCGCGGAGTTCAAGGGCACGTTCAGGTTCTTCAAGCAGGACGTCGGGGAGCTTATAAAGAGGCGCATGCTTGAGGTGACAGAGGGCATAGCGAAGGCCAATGGCCTGAAGTACGAGCTGAAAGTCGATGACCTTACCCCGCCCACGATAAACAGCAAGGAGATGGCGGCATTCGCGAGGAAGGTCGCCGATAAGTACGGGCTCAAACACGGGGATGTCCCGCCCACCATGGGGTCGGAGGACTTCGCGTACTACCTGCAGAGGGCCCCCGGAGCTTTCCTTGCCCTGGGCATAAGGAACGAGGAGAAGGGGATAGTCTACCCCCACCACCACCCGCGCTTCGACGTCGACGAGGACGTTCTCCACCTCGGAACCGCCATGGAGGTCGCGCTGGCCATGGAGTTTACGAGGGGTTAGGCTCCCTCCTTGGGGGTCAGCGCACTCTCTATCATTATAAGCATCAGGATCAGCGTCATCCCGAAGTACAGGAAATCTGCGGCCTCGTACAGGCCAAAAACGTAGGTCACAAGTGAGAACAGGCCAAACGAGAAGGAGACGTAGAAGGCCGACCTGCTCCCCCATGCCGAGATCTTCATCACGTCCAAAACACGGAGACTCAGGATGGTCAGGGCCAGAACCGTGCACATGAACGAGTAGTCCGCGCCCATGAAGTAGAGCATCAGGGCGCCCCCCGTGAGGGAAACAGCGATGGACCACGGGCTGAACCGTCCGTCGGTGTTCACGGATATGAACTTCTCGGCAAGCCACAGGATCAGCACCACCGCTATGAACTCCAGTATGGACACGTCACTTCCAAAAAACCGCCTGAAGAGGGGATCACTCACGAATAGCAGCCCCACCAGGAGGATTATCCAGGATCCCATGAATACCCTGGAGCTCTTGCCCGTCACGAACCCCAGTATGAAGAACACGCCGATCATCACGTTTATTGATGACAGCAGGAAATAATGCGTCACGTCCACCTCCCCAAATGATCGTACATCTTGGCGAGGGAGTAAACCCAGAAGACGAGGGCCGTGAAGTACAGCAACAGCAGGTAGTAGGACAGCCATTGACTGGCGGTTCTTGAGGCAATGTGGATCACCCACGAGGATGTCACGATTATCCAGGACGCCGTCCTGAGCAGCGCCTTTGTGAATGGCGTGTGAAGGTTCAGCCATAGCGAGGCCCGTACGGCAAACAGCATGGCCATTATGAGCAGGAGCCCTGGGATCATCACGGAGAGCGGGGCGCCTCTGCCAGTTAGGGTCAGCAAGGGGGAGGCCATCATGATGGCAAGTTGCAGGATGTACTCGTTCTCGATCCTGACTGTTTTGTAGTACACGAACGGACAGGCGACGAGAAAGAACCCGACGGCAGCCACTAAGAACATCACGGGCCTTGGCAGTTCCGGGAGGCTTCTGACCTGCAGGGTGTACCCGAATATGACCATCAGCCCACCGAGTATCTGCAACGCGGCAACCACCCGCCCTCTGAGGGTGTACCTCCTCAGCTTGTTGAATATCAGCAACAGCAGCAGTATCCCCTCGAAGGCCACGAACTTGGTGACCAGCACCGTGAACAGAAAATCGGGCGTGCTATTCAATTGGTTCACCAACCTTTATCCTTCCGTTACTGAGGGTTATCTCATAGAAGCAGGTTCCGCCCGTTGGCGACTTCTTTACCCTGATTCCCCTCCTGATCCTGAACCCGTTTATGACCTCGAGTATCTCAAGAACGTGGGTTGCCAGTCCCTCGAACATTGCGAGGCTCTTTATGTCGAGTATCCTGCAGTCCACCGTCACTATCAGGAGCAGGTTCTTGTCGATGCTTATCTTTGTCAGTTCCGAGAAAAGCTTGTACACGAGTTCGGCAGGATGAAACACCAGCAGGAAGTGGAGGGAAAGCAGCGCCACCTTCGAGCCGTCGGGAAGGTTTCGGAACGCGAAGGTTATCTGGTACAGCTCCTGCGGGTGTATGTCCTCTCCTATGACCTTGATGTCAACGTCGGAGAAGTCGGGATTGTCCCTGAACATCCTCTTCTGCTTCGGTGTTATAAAAACTACCCTGTTCTCCCCCTTGTACATTCTGAGCAGCTCAAGTGCAACCTCATCCCCCATAACGCCGGGAGCTTCTATGAGTACGATACCACCTTCCTCAATCCCCTGAAGGAGCCTGTCTATCCCGGAGTCCCCCATCTCGGATCACTCTATCATTACACTCTCCGTGTGGTACACCACGATTCCCCTATCCGTTATCTCGTAATGTCTCAGAGCCTCGTCGAAGGAGCTTCCTCTGAATTTGACGATGCTGATTATCCTCATCGGCTCCCCCGCTATGTAGGTCTTTCTCAGCTCTATGACGCCGTGAACGAGGTAGTCCTCAAGCTCCTGACTCGTTGTCTCAGCTATGAGCAGGAGCGTGACACCGTTCCTTATGGCCTCCTTGACGAGGGTTATCACGGATCTCCTGTACTCCAGCTCGTCGGGTAGCGTCAGCCTGAGCATCGTTATGGGGTCCACGATGACCCTGCTGAACTCGCCGCTTGAGAACTTCTCCACGATCTTCTTCAGGAAACGGGAGAAGTCCCTCGCAAACTCATCGTAGTGAACGTTATCGAATATGCTCCTCTTCGTTCCGACCGGAGTTGCCTCCACAAGTGTGAGCAGTGGGTTATCGACATCGAACCCGAACTTCCTCATGTCCTCTTTGAGGGTCTCCACAGGCTCCTCCAGGGTTATGTAGAGAACCTTTTCACCGTTTCTTACCCCATCCATTGCGAAGTGCATTGCCAGGGTGCTCTTTCCGGTTCCCGGACCGCCCTTTATCAGGTACACCCTGCCGGGTAACAGACCACCGTTCAGCATTATGTCCAGCCCGCTGACCCCAGTACTAATACGTTCCATAACGTTCGCCGTTAAAAGTAACGTGGTTCTAATTAAAAACATTACTGGAGCTGTAATTTCGCCATATATCCATCGCTGCGTATGATCATAATGATATAAACGCGCGGCGTAATTTTCACCCCGTCGGGAGGGTGTTTTGGAAGGCATCCAGCGGCAGGATACAGCCTAAAGTCTTTTGGCCAGCATCTCCAGCCTTCCAGCCGTTTCGGCTTTCCTCAGGGTTGCTGGCTCCGGTTCCTCTTCCTCCAGGGGAGTAACCGTCAGAACTCTATCAATGCCGAGCTCTCCCGCCCTGCGGAGGACAGGGGCCAGGTCGTCAAGCCTGCCCCAGAGGTAGAGTGCGGCGCCGCTCCTCCCGGGCAGGTTCCTGAGTGCGTAGCGGGATCTCCCAGCCCTCCCCGCCTCAATTGTGTAGTGTATCCCCCCTATGTCATCCTTAAACGCGGAGAAGAACACGCTGTACGAGCTCTGGAAGCGCCCCGCGACGAGCTCAAGGTTCTTAACGTCCTCCCAGTTGGGGCGCGATTCAGGGGTTGGCTTCTCGGCGGCTCCTTCGTGGCCCTGAGCGTCAGCTGGAATCCACACGACGGCTCCTGTGAAGATCTCCAGCCCGAACCCGAGCCTCCTGTAGAACCCCTCCGCCTCTTCATCCGGCTGAACCGTCAGCATCTCTGCTCCTCGTTCCCGTGCGGCTTCTTCGGCGAACTCCATCAACGCCCGTCCAACGCCCGCACCCCTGTGATCGGGATGAACCTCGATGACGTCCACGTGCCCTATCCTCCTGATCTCCCCTTTTACGAGTTCCTCCGAGAATAGAACCTCAACTTCGCCGACGATCTCTCCGTCGATCTCGGCAACGGCGGCGAGCTGATCATCCAAGAGGAGGTTGTTCAGGTGAACCGCGAGCGTCTCGGGGCTCATCCAGGGCCCGCCGCGGGAGTAGCGCTCGGCTACGCTGAGGCCTTCGAGCTCCTCCCCGGCCGTGTGAACGTTGACTACGCCCGAAACGTCCTCGAGAGTTGCCCTTCGAACTTCAGCCTCAGCCCTCATCTCCTTCACCGATGTACCCGAACTTCCTGAGGATGTGAACTATCGCCTCGGCCCCGCCGTCCCCGTACGGCTTCTCTGTTACGTAATCGGCCTCTTTCCTCAGGCTCTCGGGGGCCTGAGCAACTGCGACGCGGTAGCCGACGGCACGGAAGGCATCTAAATCGTTCTCCCCATCACCTACGTGGGCGACCTCCCTTGGGTTTATTCCGAGCACCTCACAGGCCTTCTCTATTCCCGTGCCCTTGTTTATCCATGGCTTCTTCACGTGGATCGCGAAGCCTGAATCGACAGCGGTCAGGTTCAGCCCGAGCTCCTCGATGATCCTCCTTACTGCGTCAACGGGTACCGTTCTCCTGATCACGAGCCCTGCCCGGCGCTCCATCGTCGAGAAGCTCAGCTCCGCCTCGGGATAGCGCTTCTTAAGCTCGCTCCAGAGGATCCACTCCTCGTCCATGTCCGTGAGAAAGACGCGCTTCCGCATGGTTCCCTCATCCCTAAGCGAGAGCGCCCCGCCGTCCTCGGCTATGACGGGTCCGCTCGTCCCTATGAAGACAGCGGCGGCTTCTGCGAATGGAACCGAGTTTCCGGTTACGAGCATGACGGGAACGCCAAGGCTCTCGGCAAGCCTTATCGCCTTCAGGGCTTCCACGCTGAGGGTTCGGTCCCTGTAGGTTATGGTTCCGTCTATGTCCAGCGATATCGCCTTTATCCTGCCCATTCTATCCACCGTCCTTTGATCCAGCGGGAGGGATAAAAGGGTAGCGGTAGAATCAGTGGTCCTTCATGACCTCGCGCAGGACGCTCGTGGCGTAGACCCCCTTCGGCAGGAAGAAGCGGAAGCACATGCCTGTGTCCGGGATGTAACCGTAGGTCAGGCCGAGGGGTCTTATCAAAAGCTCCCTCCTCCCTCCAGGTTCGGCCATTGGCCTGGGGAGCCGCCTGAAGGTTTCGAGGTCCAGTCCCTCCTCTTCAAGGATGCCCTTCTCCAGCTCCCCGGGTACACCCCTTGCCCTTCTCATCGCGAAGCCGAAGAGCGGACCGGAGACCATGGCCTCTCCCCTCGCCACCTTCTCGCGTACGAAGCTCAGGTTCGTCTCCGTGACGCGGTAGGTCCTGTCCCGGTATGGAATGCCGCCCTTGACCTGGACGACGACGTCGCCGACGAGGGGCTCGTCGAGGGGCAGCTCCTCCATCCTGCGCGAGAGATAGAGGTTGAAGAGGTAGCTCTGGTATGCGTGGATGAAGATACGCATTATCGGGGGAGGGAGAGATAGGAAGGCCCTTTTCCAGCTCCCCGTCTTTCTGTATGTGTGGAGGAGGGTCCTCTCGTAGCGGAGGAAGCGCGGGAACTCTTCGAGGGCCCTCTCAACGTCCCCGGTCTCGTTAAAGGCTTTCCTCGCCTCGTCCCCCTCCATGCTCCCATCGGCGTGGCCGAGGAAGAGCTTGGCGGCTTCTTCAAACTCACCCTGAAGGAGCAGCTTGCCGACGAGGTGGTTCACGACCCTCCTCTCGCCGAAGCGCTGGTAGCCGAAGTAGTTGGGAAAGCCCCCCTTATCGCGGAGCTCCCGGATTATGGCCTTCGTCCTCTCGAAGGCTCCCTCATCGACCTCCCGAACGATTATCCTGAAGCGGTTGCCGAGGAGGTGGCCGAGCTTTATGAAGCGGCCAGGGGAAACAAAGCGGAGCTCGATGTCCCTTATCCTGACCGCCTCGACCTTCTCCCTGGCGTGGGCAGGGACGCTCACGTACTGAAGGGTCACGGCGCGCTTGTCCTTGGTCCCCGCGAATCCCACTTCGCGGTAGCTTATCCCCGCGCGCTTGGCGATCTCCTTCACCGCCCCCATAGTGTCCCAGTTGCGCTTTTTCAGGAGGAATATGGCGTGCTTCCTCCCCTCGAATATCTGCGGGAGCGGCTCCTCCATGACGATGAAGTCCTCTGGCCGGACCTTGATCCGTCCGCCTATCCCCGGCTTCTCGCTGAGATAGCGAAATTGAGAGAAGAAGGAGCGGTGGTCCATCGCCTCACACCAGCTTCAGGTGCCCGGTGACCCTGTCCACGACCTCTTCGGGACCCGGACCGACCGCGAGGACGGTCACGGTTCCCGGCGGCACCTCGGTCAGACCTGCATCCGCTATCAGGGCCGTTGGGAGGCCGAGCCTCTCGGCTTTCTCCTTGAGCTGGAGGAGCTCCTCAAGGTTCTCGGCCTTCACGACGACTTTCTTCTGCCCCTCGCTGAACCACTCATCGAACCATTCCCGCTTCTCTCTCTGAGCCTTGACGGCGGCGGTAACGGCGCCGTGAGCAACCTGAACTGCGAGCTTCCCCCTGCTGAGCTGCAGATCCCTTCTAACGACCATGACCTGCTTGTACCTGAACACGGGCATGCGGATCACTCTTCTGTCTTTTCCTTCTCCTTCACGATCGGTTCGGTCTTGCCCGCGATCTTCGTCTCGGGCACCTTGATCCCCATCTCCTGCTCCTCATCTTCCTTCTTCGGCAGCCCTCCTGGCTTCCTCCTCCTCTCGATCTTCCGCCTCAGCCTGAGGACCTCGCGCCTGTACCTCGCCGTCTCATAGACGAACGCACCTGTCAGAACTATGAAGACTATCGCGATCGGGATCCAGTAGTTGACCTTCTTGGGCAGGTATGGCTTGATGACGGCCTGCAGTTCCTTTGCCAGGGCGGTGGAGTTGCCGCTCTTCAGGGTCTGGTTCACGTAGCTCACGAGGGCCTTGCCCGTTGGATAGACCTTGACGATCTTCGTCTTGACTATGACCTTGGGCGGTATCGAGTCAACGGCGGCTACGTACCCGATCTGGAGGGTGTGCTGGTTTCCCACCGGGTCGGTGTACTGGAGGTAGGCCTTAACGGTGTACAGGCCCTTTCCGCTCACGTGGACGCTGACCTCCTTGCTGACGCTCTCTCCTGCCTTTATAGTCCCGAGGTAAACGGTTGAGGGGCCCGAGAGCCCGGAGGGGTACTCGAGTATAAGCTTGGCGTCCTTCACGAACTCGTAGTTCGGGTTCGAGCCTACCGCGGACACCCTGAACTCTATCGGAAACGTTCCGGAGCCGTTTAGCGTAACGGGAACCTCCTTCGTGCTCGCCCTGACGTCTATCTGGGGTATCGAGTAGACCTTTATGCCTCCAAGGAGCCTCGATTTTATGGTCTTGGTGCCGTTGGAGGTGTACACGACCGTGGCCTGCCCTATGCTGAAGTTCCCAACGCTTGTGGGTTCGAGGACGTAGACGAGGGCGGGCATGCTTGAGAACGCCGGAAGAACCTTCATCATCCAGACCTTGGAGGAGCTTATGAGCTTGAAGTTGTTGGGCACAGGGGCCGCGACGCTCAGGTCCTTCGCGTCGCCCGGTCCGTTGTTCCTCACGTTTATGACCACCACGATCTTCTGGCCGAGGAGCAGGGTTCTCGGAGATGCGCTTATTGAAACCGTGACGTCGGCAGGGTGGAACGGTGGAACTGTGGAGGCCCCCTCAGGAGTTAAAACCGTCAGGAGCGCCCTGGAGTGCATGGTATCCACGCCCTTCAGGTTCAGCATGACGGGGACGTTCTTCACTCCCACAATGCCTGTGCCGACGGGGATCTGAAGCAGCTCACTCTCGTTGTTCCACGTCACGCTTATCTTCACGCCCGAATCGGAGACGTTGACCAGCTCAAGCACGTAAACGGTGCCGTTGTAGCTGATTTTGAGCTTATCCCCCCCGTACATGTACCCCGAGTACGCTGGGACGTATGGAACCGTCACCGTCTTCTTTTCGCTCGTTCTGTTTGCCGCTGAAACGCGCTTCAGGTGGAACGGAACCGGGATCGTCACGGGGGTGTAAACGTCGATCACCGTCATGTTACCCGAGCTTGAAACTGACTTGAGGTGCACTATAAGGCAGTTGGAGTACGTAACGCCCGACGGGAGCTTACAGGAGACGTTGGCTGAGGTTCCCTGGCTCATGTTGAGCTTCGTCAGGGTTCCCGTCATGACGGTGAAGACCGCACCGTTGGTGAACGTTCCATCGAGTCTTATGCTCGTCAGGGAGTTTATAACAACCGTTGAGTTCGGTACCATCGTGAGCCCTTCCCTGAATGGCCTGACGGGTGATCCTATAGCCACGTAAACCTCTCCAGCGGAGGGGACTATTCTGACGAGTTTGATGGCTATTGAGCAGTTGCCCTTGGAGGGGTAGTAGGCGGTCTGCCCGCTGCTGAGGAAGTAGAGTCTCTCGCTGCCGTTGGTTTTAAGGGCTATCGTGGCTATGCTCCAGTTTGAGTTGATGTCGTAGAACTGGACGGTGTAGTTACCGAAGGTTACGGAGTCCCCGAGTCCCAGCGCTATGGGGGACGTCATTGCCATGGTGAGGGTGTTTTTCCCATGGACACCGCCGCCCGCTACGAGGGTCAGAGGTGCCATCAAGCTCAAAATGAGAAGAAGCGAAACCAGCTTACCGCACTTCATGTTCATCTCCTCCACACCACGGAAATTAGAGGGAACAGGTATAAAGAGGTTGCGGTCTCACTTCATCAGGGAACTAACCTCTTCCTGTCCCTTGGAAACAGTATTACCTCCCTGATGTTCGGCAGATTGAGCATCTGTTTTATCAGCCTCTCGGCACCGAGGCCGAATCCACCGTGGGGTGGCATGCCGTAGCGGAAGGCCTTGAGGTAGAACTCGAAGCTCTCCGGGTTTAGGCCCTTCTCCCTTATCTGCTCGACGAGGACGTCAGCACGGTGCTCCCTCTGACCGCCGGAGGTTATCTCAACCCCGCGGTACTCGAGGTCGAAGGCCCTGCAGATCTCGGGCTTGTCGTCGTACCTCATTATGTAAAATGGCTTCGCCTCGCTCGGGTACCTGTAGAGGAAGTAGAGCGGGGCGTTCTCGTTCTCCACCATGTACTCACCGAGCAGCTTCTCGCCTTCCGTGTCCACGTCCTCACCCCACTCCACGGGCTTGCCGAGATCCGAGAGTATCTCAAGCGCCCTGTCGTAGCTCAGCCGCGGGAACGGGAGTTTCGGCTCCTCAAGCTCGAGGCCCAGTGTTTCCAGTTCCCTCGCGTTGTGCTCGAGCACGTGGTTGATCGTGTGAGCGATAAGCCTCTCGAGGAGCTCCATTACCTCCTCCTCGCTCTCTATGAACGCCATCTCGGCGTCTATGCTCCAGGCCTCGTTGAGGTGACGCGTCGTGTTGTGCTCCTCCGCCCTGAATATGGGGGCTATCTCGTAGACGCGGTCAAGTCCGCTCGCCATCATTATCTGCTTGTAGAGCTGGGGGCTCTGGGCGAGGAAGGCGTCCTTCTCGAAGTACCTCAGCGGAAACAGCTCCGTTCCACCCTCGGTGGCCGTCGCGATGATCTTGGGAGTGTGGATCTCGATGAAGCCGTTCCCAGCGAAGAACTCCCTGACGGCGCGGAGAACCTCGGACCTTATCCTGAAAATCGCCATAACGTCTGGTTTCCGGACGTCCATGAACCTGTTGTCGAGGCGGGTGTCGAGCTCCGCCTTGACCTTTCCTGTTGGGTCAAGGGGCAGGGGGGCCTGGGCCCTGCTTAGCACCTCGATCTTCTCGGGCAGGATCTCGAAGCCGAGCCTGGCCTTCGGCGTGAAGTTCACCGTCCCCTCAACCGCGATGACGTCCTCGGCGTTGAGCTTCGGAATGAGCTTGAATATCTCCTGGCTGACCTTCTTCTTCGGGGCCGTTACCTGAACTATTCCTTCCCTGTCCCTGAGCCAGAGGAACTTTATCCCGCCCAGATCCTTTATCTCCGATACCCATCCAGCGACCGTGACCCGGGAGCCGTTCAAACTCTCATCTATCTCCGAGGAGTAGTGCGTCCTTCTCATTGGAGCCACCGTCCGTTCACCGTTTTGTTCAGCTGCCGTTCATCGTTTCAGCTCAAGTTCATATGAACGATATCTTGACGTCGTGTCCCACTATCTGACTCAGCACGCTTTCAAGTACCTCGACCTTCTCGGGCAGGCTCCTCCTGTCCTTCCCCGCTATCAGCACCTTGTAGTACTTCTCCCCGCCGGGCCTGTAGACGATGTTAACCCCGAAGACGCTGGCCGGATAGAAGAGGTCTGTTGCGAGCTTCTTGATCTCGTCGATTGTCTCCTCGTTCATCCCCTCGACTACTTTTATCCTCTTTCCAAGCTCCCTTGTCAGCGTTTTGACGTTCTTTCCACCCTTTCCAACCACTATCGAGACGTCTCCTTTCCCCACGATTATAACTATGAGATCTCCAGCCTCTACAGCCTTTTTGAATTCAACGTCCACGTCGCCCAGCAGTTTGTACAGGAGACGGGCGATCTTGACGTCAAGCTCAGAGATTAACCCCTCCTGAAGCTTTTTCTCATCCGCGGGACACAGAATTCCATCGCTCTTTAAACAGACCGCACAGATTGGTGCCTTCATGTTCTCACCCCCTCTAAGAATCACAGGACTGTGAAAGCCAAACTAAATTCTGAGACGGGTTTAAAAAAGTTATTATGGATAATACCGAAGGCCGCGGGGCTTAAAGTTCCCCTCTCATTTCCCTTCTGAGCCGCTCTATGAATCTGAGTGTGTACTCGTGTCTCTCCTCCGCCATCCTGCGGCCGGTCTCGGTGTACATCATGTCCTTAAGCTTCAGTATCTTCTCCTCGAAGTGCCTTAGCGAGGTCTCCACGTCCCTTCCATGCTCGCCTGAATACATGAACACCCTTGCCACTCCCACCGCCCCCATTGCATCGAGCTTGTCCGCGTCGCTGAGTATCTTTGCCTCGAGGGTGTCCGGAGCAGGGCCCCTTGAGAACCTGTGGGCCTCTATCGCGCGGGCCACGGCCTCGGTTCTGTCCTCAGGATAACCTATTTCCCTCAGGTACCGCCTTGCTATCCTCGCACCCTCAACGGCGTGATCCTTAACCCTGCCTGCCTCTTCGAGGGGGCGGGCGACGTCGTGTAGAAGCGAGGCCAGGGCGAGGATCTCAAGGTCTGCCCCCTCCCGTCTGCCTATGCTCATGCAGAGGTTAAACACCCTCTCAACGTGGTCGAAACCGTGCGTTCCGTTTCTGTTGAAGAAGCTCCTGGCGAACTCGCGGGTCCTTTCCACGATGTCTCCGGGGTACCTCCGGCCATTGGCGTTGTTGTCTCCCAACTCTATCTCACCCTCGTGGTAGCAGTGAGGGATGCGTATTTAAGCGTTGCTGATGGCTCAGCGCTTCAGCAGGTGCTCCGTCACCCTCCTCAGGAGGGTTTTTACACCCTCGTGTACATCGAGTGGAATGCCGTCGACGCTCATGTCCACCTTTCCCTTGACCCCATCGACTATGCCGAAGTAGTTCAGTATCCTAACAACTTCCTCCTCCCTCCACTCCGGGAGCAGGTTCTTTCCGCTGAGCACCGAGGCTTCTGCCACGAGTCCGTAGGCCCCCCAGTTCGAGACCCCCGAGGTTACGAGATGATCGACCTCAACGGTGCTGGCTATCTTCTCCCCCCGTGGGACGTACTTCTCCACGAGTCCCCTGACGTTTCCCATACCTATCTCGTTTCCACCGTCCCCTATGCCGATGGTGGGTACACCCGATTCTCTGGCCCTGATGAACAGGTCATCAAAGCCCTCTATATCGAGCCTGCATCCCTTCATGGAGTGGTATCTCCCATCCCGGGCCCTGCCGGGGCTCTCCACCGATATCAGGAGGGTTGCCTCCCCATCGGCCACCAGCCTATCGGCTTCCTCCCTTCCGATGAAGTTGCCGACGAGCGGTGACATGGCCTCCTTCAGATCGTCAAACGTCAATACGCTGGCCCTTCCCCCGAGCCTCTCAACCGCACCGTACAGCGCCACGGCGCCGAGGGGGCCATCGTTCTCCGGTTTCAGTGAGGGGTACACTGGAAAGCCCGTGACTATTACCACGTTTTCCACGTTCTTTACGAACGTCTCGGCAGCCTCTTTCAGGAAATCGTAGTTCATCATCCTGTACTCAAGGTACACCCGGCCGATTCCCCTTCTCCCGATGTCCGTGTTTATTATATGAGCTATCATTCTTCCTCCCCCAGATCCTCAACCAGTATCCTCACCTTTCTTCCCTTTACTGCCTCCTTCAGCTTCCACCAGAGCTCGGTTGGGCGTTCGAATCTGTGAACTATCTCCCTGCCGTTTTCCAGCCGCACCCTTTCCTCATGATACTCAACGAACTCACCCTTGAGTTCCACTATCCTACCCATCGCTTACACCCCCAGATACGGAACGAGCTCGGATAGGTTTTGAACCTCAACGTCGGGGAGGTGGTATCCGGGTTCCCCCCTCCGGTTTACCCAAACCGCCAGCATCCCCACGTTCTTCGCCCCGTACACGTCCTGACTCAAAGAGTCACCAACCATAGCAGCGTTTTGGGGTTTGACGTTCAGTTTCTCCAGGGCCAGCAGGAACGTCCTCGGTTCCGGTTTGATGGCTCCCGCGTCCTCCCTCGTAACCACCACGTCGAAGTACCTCTCGAGACCAGTCAGCTTCAGTTTGAGCCTCTGGTACGCGGGGCCGCTCGTTATCACACCGAGTTTGTATCCCCTATCTTTTAAAGTTTTCAGAACCTGTGGAACCTCCCTGTACACGATGAGCTTCTGGGGATACCTCCTCAGGATTTCCTCGTACCTCAGTCTGACTCCAAAGAGCCGGAAGAAGAAGTTCCAGTCATGCCACTCGTAGGTTCCCCTCCTCCTCATCACCTCGCCGAGGAACATGTTCCGTGCCTCCTCCTTGGTCACCCCCATCCTCCTCGCCATGTCGCTGTACACCCAGGGCAGGAACAGCATGATGAGGGGATCCTCAGTCAGGAGCGTGTGATCGATGTCAAACAGCACCGCCTCCACAGCCACACTCACACCTCCTGCCATCTCTTGACGAGCAGGGCAAGAACCTCAACCCGCTCGGTGCCAGGGTTCACGCTCACTCCCCATATTATGTCCTTCTCGCTCAGGAGCTCCTGAAACTCCGAGAGGATTCTATGGGCCTCGGACAGCTTGAAATTCTCATTGACGACCGCTATCACGAGGCCCCTCTCCCACACGCCCCACCGCCAGTCTATGTCGGTGCTGCTGAACTTTCTGAGTATCCCGACGTTGCCGCCCCTCACGATCGTGAAGAAGTCGGCATAATCGACGTTCACGAGCATCTGACCCTCGAGGTATCTGTACAGGTTTGAGAGGGCACTTGAGATCTCGCCCGCCGCCCTCTCGTACGCCTCCCTCAGGGGAACGTTCATCTGGAGGAACTCCCCGAGGGAATCGTAGAAAACCGTGTCAAAGCTGTTTGCCCAGGATGGTTTCTCCTCGTTTATCAGCTCCCTGTGGGGCGTGAGCACGTAGGCCAACAGGGTCAGGTTCGGGGTGTTCCGGGCTGTGCTGACTATGAGGTCCCTTATCTCAGCGTTTATGGCGTTGTCCTCGTGGAATATCCAGAGCATGGTGTTCTCGGGCAGGGAACCGAAGAACTCCTCAAGCCTCCTTGAGTACCTCTCGGGCCTCAGTATGTAGTAGGCGGGATTAACTGTTACCTTAACACCGTCGGCGGTTATGCCGTTGATGATCCTGGCTCCTTCCCTCCCGATACCAACGAAGACATCGGTGAAAGTTATCATACCTGAGGTTCCGATGCGGGCCATAAAAAATTTGTCTAAGTTTGAGCCCGGGGTCGGGTTCAAGTTCGGCGTCCCTCGGGGGATGAAATGCGAAACCCGGGCATGAGGATGAAAGCTGGGTGTGCCAAAATCGAAAATAACAAAACAGAGGACAAGGACAAGATGGAAAGCAGGAAAAACAGAGACGTCACTCAAGCGTTGCGTGCTTTCTCTTCATGTCCTTCTCGGTCTTCTGGAACGTCGCCATCAGCAGGGCCGTTATCCCATCCAGGAACACCATCGTTGAGTCTTCGAACAGCGTCCCCATGGGTGCCTTCCACTTGTACTTTATGAGCATCTGCCTCGCTATGTAGTCAGTCGGAATGTTGTCCTTGGTTCTCCCGGGTATCTCAACCACGACATCGGCTATCTGTCCTAAGGTGGAGTTGGCGTAGGAGGTTATGGCCACGACCTTTCCTCCCTCCTTCTTGGCGATCTTCGCGGCGTCGACTATGCTCGTGGTTTCGCCCGAGCCGCTTATGGCGATCAGGAGGTCCCCTGTTTCGAAGGCCGGCGTTATAGTCTCGCCGACCACGTACACGTTGAAGTCGAGGTGCATGAGACGCATGGCGAAGGCCTTACCGACCAGACCGCTCCTACCTGCACCGTAGATGAATATCTTGTTGGCCCCGATCATCGAGTCAACGAAACCCCTGACGTGCTCAAGCTTCAGGCTGTCGGCGACCCCAGAGACGTGATCCAGTATGTCCTTCATGGCCTTCCTTATGGTCTCCATGTACTCTCCCCAGAACAGGTCTATTATCTTTCTCGTTGTTTCTTCGGGGTTCTTTGACTTGGTTATGGCACCTCCAACGATTATTATCGTGGCCCCGAGTTCTATGACCTTCGGTATCGTCTTCAGGTTCAGCCCACCCGCAACGGCCACGGGTATGCTGACTGCCTTCACGACCTTCTCGAGATCCTCGAGGGGGGTCTTGCCCTGTGCCTGTTCGTCTATGCCCGTGTGGACGAGTATGTAGTGGATGCCCATCCTCTCAAGTTCCTTCGCCCTTTTGACCTTGTCCCTGACACCTATGAGATCCACCATGATCCTTATACCGTAACGTCTCGCCACGTCGACGGCGTCCTTTATCGTCTTGTCGTCGGCGACACCGAGTATGGAAACGACGTCAGCTCCATGCCTTGCCGCCATCTCCACCTCGAGTGCTCCGGTGTCCATGGTCTTCAGATCGGCAACTATCTTCCTGTCCGGAAAGCGCCTCTTGAGGAGTTCAACGGCACGCATTCCTTCCTTCTTTATGAGGGGGGTTCCGACTTCCAGCCAGTGGGCGCCTCCCTTCGCGGCCTTCTCGGCTATGGAGATAGCCTGCTCAATATCCGTAAGGTCCAGTGCAACTTGGAGTATCATGCCACCGCCTCCTTAACCACTGCAGTTAGTCCTCCGGTGCAAGACTTTTAAAGTTTGACCACCTTTTTGACTTGTACGTGTGTATGCCCCCCGGCGGCATCACCCCTTGGCGTGCCGGGTTGACACGTACCGGTAAAGGTGGCAATACAGGTGTGGATGCTTACACATGCTGGCATGAGGTGTCTCCATGGTTACGTTCGTGCTCTCAGGTGAGGAACCATACAGGGATGGGGTCAGGTACGTGGCAAGGCTTCTCAGGAGAAGGGGGGTTCTGGAACCGGATGAGGTCGTCATGGTCGAGGCCTCCAGGAGGGATCTAACCGCTGGCAGGCTTCCCAGGGACAAGCTCTACGTCATGGGGGATCACGTTGGGTCTTACGGCGTGCTGAAGAGCCTTCAGGGGGCTCCTGCCCTCGTAAGCCTTGATGCCCACACCGACCTACTTCACGATTACCTAGACCACGGCTCCTGGCTGGCCTACGCCATCGAGGAAGGGCTCGTCAGGAGGGCCGCGGTTATGGCCCCCGTGCTTATGATCCCGACGACGAGACGAACTTCCCTGTGGACCAGAAACGTCCGCATCTACCCTGCCCTTCCGAGAACGTACAGGACGGCCTCGGGATGGAAAGCATACCTGAGCGTTGGAAGGGGAGTGGAGCGGGTCGTCGAAGATGCCCGCAGGTATCTTGGGCCTGAAGTTCATCTGACAGTCGATCTGGACGTTCTGAGGCCTGAGTACGGTATAGCCAGGTTTCAGCACGGGGAGCTAACCCTTGAGGAGCTGATGGTTCTGCTCAGGGCCATCGCCGAGAAGTTCAGGATCACGTCTTGCGACATGGCGGAGATATCATCGAAGGTCAGAAAATCGAAGGAAGGTAGAAACGCCGTTGTTGAGATTTTCCGCTTTCTCAGGGGGGTGTGCAGATGAGCGCAGGCAGGAAGCTGAGCGACGATGAGATAAGAACCATTATAACGCCCCTGCTGTTCTCCGGGGCGAAGATGCTCGACAGGCACTGTCCTGTGTGTGGATCCCCGCTGTTCGAAAAGGACGGCAGGGTTTTCTGCCCCGTCTGCGAGAGCAGAAAGAACGCGGCGGAGGAAGGTAGCGGCGGGGAGTCCCTTAGGAGCGCGAGGGGATCTTCAGACAGGGTGCTCGGCCCGCTCACGGATAAGCTGGTTGAGCTCGCCACAGCCATGCCTTCCAATCTGGATGACCTCGAAAGGCACTTAAGGATAATGGAGAGAATTCTTGGTGTCATGGAAAAGTACGTCAGGATTAGGAACGCCATGGGGGAGGATGGACATGAAGGGTGATAGGATAATGGATGCCATAAAGGAGGGTCCAAAGACCGCCGAGGAGATATCCAAAGCCACAGGCCTCGGGGTAGCGGAGGTCAGGAGGTACCTGCTGAGGTTCGCCGAGCAGGGAAAGGTGGAGAGCGTTGAGAAGGAAGGAAAGATACTCTGGAGGATAAAGGAAGAAAGCGAGGAAGAGAGAAAGTTCAGATACACTGGATGAGGTCTCTCTGGACCGCACGGTTCTTAAATTCCGTTCTTACGGTTTTTAATTTCCTGTCGGAAAACCCTTATAAAACCTCTTCTTCAAAAGCCCTATTCAGGAGGCATGTGACATGGAAGCCAGGGAGAAGGCTTTTTACGTCGGTATGTGTCCGAACTGTGAGGATAGGATACGCGATTCAAGACTGCGGATCAGAAATCCCTGCCGGGTATGTCTCGACCGGCCCATCATCATGGATTCATACCTCAAGCTCGTGGAGTCCGTGAGGGATGCCCTGAAGGATTCAGGGAGGCTCAAAGGATGGGAGGACATCTATCAGCTTGAGAGCAAGGTCCATGAGGTGGAGGAGTTCTTTAAGAGGGCTTCTGGATTCAGCTTCTGGAGTGCCCAGAGGACCTGGGTTAAACGTCTTCTGAAGGGAAGAAGCTTCTCCATAATCGCACCTACTGGTATGGGGAAAAGCACGTTTGGAGCCTTCGTTTCAATTTGGAACTTCACCAAGGGAAAGAAGAGCTACGTTATAGTCCCAACCACGCCCCTCGTGATACAGACCGTCAGGAAGATAGGGGAGCTCGCGGAGAGGGCGGGAGTTTCCCCGAGGGTGGTCTACTACCACGGCAACATGAGGAAAAAAGAGAAAGAGGAGATGCTGAAGTCCATAGAAGAGGGAAGCTACGACGTTCTTGTGACGAGTGCTCAGTGGCTGTCCCGGAACTTCGATAAGCTTGAGGGCAGGCGGTTTGACTTCATATTCGTGGACGATGTTGATGCCTTCCTGAAGACGAGCAAGAACATAGACCGCTCCCTCATGCTGCTGGGCTTCACAAGTGAGATCATAGAGAGGGCGTGGGATGCCATACGGCTGAGAAAGCAGATGGCGAAGTACCTGAACGGACGCTCCAAGGACAGGGAGGAGAAGCTGAAGGAGCTAAACGAGGCCGTGGAGAAGGTTCAGAGGGACATCGAGAACTTCAAGGCATCTCATCCCGTGGGCACCCTCATAATAGCCTCGGCAACGGGGAGTGCCAGGGGGGACAGGATAAAGCTTTACCGTGAGCTGCTTGGTTTTGAGGTTGGAAGCGGCCGCTCTGCCCTCAGAAACGTCGTTGATTCCTACGTTGACGATTTTGATGACGTTATGGAAACAGTGGCCGATCTCCTCGGCAGACTTGGGAAGGGAGGGCTCGTGTTCGTTCCCACGGATCAGGGGCTTGATTTTGCCGAAAAACTCGTGGGATACCTGAATGAAAGGGGCTTCCGGGCTGAGCTGGCATCTTCAAGAAACCGGAAGGGCATAGAGAGGTTTGAGAACGGAGAGGCGGATTACCTCGTGGGATCGGCCACCTACTACGGAACCCTTGTCAGGGGGCTTGATCTTCCCCATCTGATCAGGTACGCAGTATTCACGGGAGTTCCCAAGTTCAGGTTCTCGATAGACCTTGAGAATCCCACCATATTTCGGGTTCTTGGACTGCTCAGCGAGGTGATGCCCTTCCTGGACGATGAGGACAGGCGGGAAGCCGAAAGGAAGCACGCTCACCTGAGAAGGCTGATACGGAACATCCCCCAGTTCGAACTCCTGAAGATAGAGGAGGCCATGAGCGAGGGCAGAACCCTTGAGGGCTTCCACAATCACGTTCTGAACGTATTCAGCGACGTTGTCCAGTTCCTGAGAAATGTCCTGAGAAAGGAGGATGTTCTCAGAAGGCTGGCTGAGGATCAGTTCGTGAGTCTGAGGAAGGAGGGCGAGAGATGGGTTATCGAACTCCCGGACGTTAGGACTTACATACAGGCCACAGGAAGAACGAGCAGGCTCTTTGCGGGCGGTATAACGCAGGGTCTGAGCGTTCTCCTCGTTGACAACAGGAAGGTGTTCAACGGGCTGGTCAGGCAGATGCGCTGGCGGTTCATGGAGTTCCAGATGGTTCCCCTCAGGGAGGTGAATCTCGACGAGATTCTGAAGCGCATAGACGAGGACAGGGAGAAGGTAAGGCTCGTCATGGAGGGCAAGATAAGCGCCAAGGTTAAGGATCTCGTTAGATCCGCCCTCATGATAGTGGAGAGCCCGAACAAGGCTAAAACGATAGCTGGTTTCTTCGGCCATCCAAGCAAGCGCAGAATAGGTGATCTGGTTGCCTACGAGATCAGCGCCGGTGACGTCATGCTCACGATCCTTGCCAGCGGAGGCCACATATTTGACCTCGTTTCCGATGAGGGTTACTACGGGGTTCTTGTGGAGGACGGCCACTTCGTTCCTGTGTACGGAACCATAAAGAGATGCAGGGACTGCGGCTATCAGTTCGTCGATCCAGAGGCCAAGGCATGTCCCATATGCGGTTCGAGCAACCTGCACGACGCCCTGAACAACGTTCTGGCCATGAGGGACATAGCGCAGGAGGTCGATGAGATCCTGATAGCCACCGATCCCGATACGGAGGGTGAGAAGATAGCCTGGGACATCAGGAACGTCCTCGCCCCCTACGCCCCCGTCATAAAGAGGGTGGAGTTCCATGAGGTAACCAGACCCGCCATAACGAGGGCCATAAGGGAGGCACGCGATATAAACGAGAACAGGGTTAACGCCCAGCTCGTGAGAAGGATAGAGGACAGATGGATAGGGTTTGAGCTGAGTCAGGAACTCCAGAGGGTTTTTGAGAACAGAAACCTGTCGGCTGGAAGGGTTCAGACCCCCGTCCTCGGCTGGATAATCGAGAGGTACAAGGAGTTCACGGAGAGCGAGACGAGGTTCGTCGGCCTGAAGCTTAAAAACGGCCTTCAGGTGACGGTGGATGCCGGGCCCGTTGACAAGAAGTCCATCCCGGAGATAAAGGAGGTCAGGGTCAAGAAGGTCAGAATTGAGACGAAGGAGCTTCAGCCCGCTCCTCCTTACACGACGGATTCCATGCTCAAGGACGCATCGACTTTTCTCAGGCTGTCCGCTCCGCAGGCCATGCGCCTGGCTCAGGATCTGTTCGAGCTGGGTCTCATAACCTACATGAGGACCGACTCGACCCACGTCAGCAACACGGGTATAGAGGTGGCCAAGGAGTACATAGTCCAGGAGATCGGGGAGGAGTTCTTCAGGCCCCGCCACTGGGGTGAGGAAGGCGCCCACGAGGCCATAAGACCCACCAGGCCGATAGATACGGGAAGACTCATACAGCTCGTGAGGGATGGTGTTATAATCCTCGCGAGGAACCTGACGAGGGATCACTACAGGCTCTACGACATGATCTTCAGGCGGTTTATGACGAGTCAGATGCCCCCGGCCGAGATAAGGTACGAGGAGGTCGTCATAGACACCGGTATCGGGGAGGTCACGATCGACGGATACGTTGAGATCCTGAAGGATGGCTGGACCAAGCTGCGCTCTCCCCCCCTCAGGAAGATTCCCCCCATGGAGGAAGGACAGGTTATAGAGGTCGAGGAGATGAAGACCTGGAAGGCGCCGAAGGTCTCTCTGTACACTCAGGGTGACGTCATAAGCATGATGAAGCAGCGCGGTATAGGCAGGCCCTCCACCTACGCCAAGATAGTCAGCACCCTGATGCGGAGGGGATACGTCTTTGAAACAAGGGGGAAGAAGAAGCTTGTACCAACTGAGAAGGGCATGAAAGTGTACCACTACCTTATGCAGAAGTATAAGCCCCTCGTAAATGAAGACAGAACGAGGGAGCTGGAGAGAAAGATGGATCTCATTGAGGAGGGAAAGGTGGACTACATCAGGGTGCTTCAGGAATTGTACAATGAGATCAGGACGTATTCTAAAACTTAACACTTTGTCTCTCTGGATTATACGTTTTTAACATCTTTCATACATGGCTAAATAAAGATAGGTGCATCTGAAAACACATGCCATAAAATTAGAATTAGTCAGTGTCGAACATTGAACTGACAAAATGACAACTGAAAGCAGCGATAGGAAAAAGTTTATATACACTAAGAATTATCTTGGATAAACGGGGGTGGTAACACGATGAGGGATAGGATGGTTGAGCTGCTTCAGGAACACTTCGAATTGAACCTTTACGAAGCAAGGGCCTACGTGGCCCTGGTCGGCTTTGGTGTTCTGACACCTGCCGAGCTGGCCAGTGTTTCTGAAGTTCCCGCTCCGAGGACCTACGACGTTCTCAGGAGCCTTGAGAAGAAGGGCTTTGCAATGAGTCAGCCCGGAAAGGTCAACAAATACAGGCCCGTTCACCCGGAGAACGTTCTTGACAAGTTCATAGACGAGTGGCAGGAGCGGATAAAGGGAGAGCTTGAGGAGAAGAAGAAGGCCAAGGAGGAGCTCATAAAGCTCATGATGCCCCTGCTTGAGACAGAGATGCCCAAGTACGGTGTGGAGCGCGTTTGGGTCGTCAGGGGTATAAGAAACGCCCGGCTGAAGACCAAGGAGATGTTTGAAGATGTTAAGGACAAGATACTGCTGGCCGACGATGGCTACATATCAATGAGCCTTGAGAAGGACCTGATAAAGGCCGTGAACAGGGGGGTTAAGGCTCAGGTCGTGTTCACGCCTTCCCTGCTGGAGAAGATGAGGGACTCCAAGATCGTCGAGTACTACAAGGACGGAAAGCTGGAGCTCAAGGTCGTCGATGAGATAGAGCTTCCCATGCTCATATGCGACGACGAGGTGTTCTTCGCGCTTGAGGACATGGCGGCCAGGTACTTCAACTACGAGACCCAGGTCTGGATAAAGGACTACCGCGTCAGAACGCTCTTTGAGTCGAAGTTCAACGAGTACTGGAAGAAGGGGAAGAAGGCCTGATCCCCTCAAACTTTATTTTCACTTTACCTGCTCTACTTTACCTCGCTTCTTGCTTCTTCTGACCTTCCACGTTGCACGTCCCGATTGATCGCCCTGCTGTGGCCGTCAGCCTCCACCTTCTGCGTCTGTGTTCTCATTCTCTATCCCCGGCTTCAGGTTTCAGGTTGATCTCCAGCTCCCTGAGCCTGTCCCGCAACCTTGGAACCAGCTCGTAGTCGCTGAAGACTTCTGAGTATGCATCAAGGACGGATTCAAGCTTTGAAAGTGCCTCTCTGTCCCCGGTGATCTCCACCAGCTTCAGGGCCCTCAGAAATAACATCGCAGTTTCGCTGCCGCTTTCATCAGAGTCCAAGCTGTAACTGAGCTCCCTCAGGGTCAGATCCAGTGCTAACCCGGGGTCCCGGATTATCCGACTCCACGCGGCCGCTTCAGGGATCAGATCAGCGGTCTCATCCCCTCCGACGTCGATGAAGGCACCCTCCTCAAACGCCACGCGCACCGCGGCTGTGTGTTTGCAGTCCCCTCCGACGGGACAGGTGCACGTGCTCTCGCCGGTTTCAAGGTTCAGCTCAACGTAGTAGGGGTAGGTTCCAAGAACTTTCCCGAAGAG
>JAADEC010000041.1 GCA_013153595.1 Thermococci archaeon
AGTTCTACTACGTCGACCCTGTCTTCGAGTCCGAGCTCAAGAAGCGCGGTCTCTGGAGCGACGAGATACTCAGGAAGATAAGCGACAACTACGGCTCCGTGCAGGGGCTCGATGAGATCCCGGAGGACGTGCAGCGCGTTTTCGTAACCTCGATGGACGTCCACTGGCTCGACCACATCCTGGCTCAGGCCAACATACAGCTCTGGCTCACCGATTCGGCGAGCAAGACGATAAACATGCCCAACGACGCGACGGTGGAGGACGTTAAAGCCGCATACCTGCTCGCCTACAAGCTCGGCTGTAAGGGAATAACCGTCTACCGCGACGGCTCGCTCTCGGTGCAGGTCTACAGCGTTGAGGGCGAGAAGAAGAAGCGCGTTCCGGCCAAGCCGAGCAAGTACGCCGTTGAAAAACTGAGGGCTGTGGTGGAGGCTGAGCCGTGGCTTTCCGGGTTCATAAACGTCAAAGCGATCCTAAACGGTACCAACGGCAAGGAACATAAAGCCGAGGAGGGTATGAAGTTCTCGATAACCAAGATGGCCGCGGCAAAGCCGGCCAGGAAGCATCAGCGTGCGGAGAAGCCCGGCGTTCCCGAGGATGAGATCAAAGAGCTTCTCGGTGTTGCCTACTGCCCGGTCTGCTATGAGAGGGACGGTGAGCTGGTGGAGCTGAAGATGGAGAGCGGCTGTGCAACGTGCCCGAAGTGTGGATGGAGCAAATGCGTTATCAGCTGACGTCAGGGCCAGCACTGGCCTGAGCTTTCTCTGCCATTTTTTCAATCCACAGGTACAGGGCCACAAAAACCGCTATGGTGCCCGTTATTATCAGGGGATGCCTGTTGGCGTACACTGCTATCAGAGAGAACACCGAGAACGACACGAAGAACAGCGAGAGTCCTATCTCCCTGAGGATCTTTTCCATTCTTGTGTCGTGTCCTGAGATCGCCCATACTATCCATTGCAGTGCTATCAGGAGTGCGCTGACCCCGAAGATCTCGTGGGGAAACCTCATCGGGTACTCGACGAAGTGCCCGAAGAGAACACCCGACATCGTGAACGCGAACACCGTTAGGAGCACGTATCTAACACTCAGAGCCATGATCATCAACCCCAGCTCCTCCTCTAATCAACGGTGAGGTTTTTAAGTTTTGGGTGTGAGGTCGTCCCGTCGGTGATAACATGGACAAGGTTTACCTGACCTGGTGGCAGATAGATAGGGCGGTGTTCTCACTCGCAAGGAGCATATCCGAGAGCTTCAGACCCGACGTCATAGTCGGAGTGGCCAGGGGCGGCCTCATACCTGCAGTGAGGATCAGCCACATACTCGGTGACATAGAGATGAGGGTCATAGACGTGAAGTTCTACAAGGACATCGGGGAGAGGCGGGACGAGCCAGTCATCACGATTCCGATTCACGGCTCCCTAAATGGAAAGAAGGTTCTGATAGTCGACGACGTAAGCGACACCGGGAAGACGATGGAAGTGGTCATGGAGGAGGTCAAGAAGGCGGGGGCAGAGGAGGTTAAGATCGCCTGTCTTGCAATGAAGCCATGGACGAAAGTCGTTCCCGACTTCTACGTCTTCAGAACGGATGAATGGATAGTCTTTCCCTGGGAGGAGTTCCCGGTCGTGGAGAGGTGAAGATCTAAAAATTTTAATTTTTTGAATTTGAAAAGCTGAAAAAGAAAATACATAAAACAACATCACGCCCGGTTATCCCAAAACTATCAGAATAGCAGTCAAGACGACAGCAGGAGTAACGTGGGTTGCTATAAGCTTTTTCTGACTTTCTTGTGGTTGTTCTCCACCCGAAATTTTCCGGATTAAATCCAGGAGGATAATGGTGTCTATGCCAAGAATCAATAGATCAAAAAATATGCCCGGACGCATGTTCTCATCACCCCTGTTGTGCCGTACTGTATGCGCATGCTGTCTTTTAGCATCTATACCTACCATGCAGTCTCCGCTTATAACTTTTTCCTTTTACAATTGGTAAAAAATTTTCCTTTTTTTCTTGGGTGTAAACTCATTCGGAATGGGGTTTTTCTTTTAGAATCTTTCAAAATAAGACGGTGTAAAGAGCCGCACAACAGCACAGAACAAAACGACGGCCTATGGAGATGCTCAAACTCGAAACCCCTTTAACCCCTTCCATCAACTTTCTCCGGTGGTGGCATGAGAGCGTTTATAGCCATCGACGTTAGCGACGCCGTTAGGGACAACCTCGTGAAGGCCCAGGAGAGGATAGGAAGCAGATCTGCGAAAATAAAGTTCGTGGAGCGTGAGAACCTTCACGTGACCCTCAAGTTCCTCGGGGAGATCGATGAAACAACGGCGGAGGATGTGAAGAAGGCGCTGGCTGATGTTGCGAGAAGGCACAGGAAGCACAGGGTGAAGGTGAAGGGTGTGGGTGTCTTTCCAAACCCGAACTACGTTCGCGTCATATGGGCAGGGATAGAGAACGACGACGGCATAAAGGCCATAGCGGACGACGTCGAGAGGGAGATGCGCCGTTTGGGCTTTAGGAAGGACAGGAACTTCGTTGCACACGTAACCCTCGGGCGTGTCAAGTTCGTAAGGGACAGGGCTGAGCTTGCCATGGCTCTAAGGGACCTCGCCAGCGAGGACTTTGGAGAGTTCAGTGTCGATGCAATAGAGCTCAAGAAGAGCACTCTGACACCTAAGGGGCCGATTTACGAAACGATAGCAAGGTTTGAGCTGGCTGAATGAGGAAATGCTACAAACGGAGGCAGAGCATGGAAGACATCCTGGTTCAGGTCCTCCAGCGGATAACACCGAGTGAGGAGGAAAGAACCTTCGTTGAGGAACTCACTAAGGAGCTGAGAGGGATAGCCGAGAGTGTCATAGAGGAGGCCGGTCTCAGCGTTATACCCCGCTTCGTGGGTTCGCTCGCCAAAGACACCTACCTCGCTGGTGATCACGACGTTGACCTCTTCCTGGCCTTTCCGCTTGAGACCCCGATTGAGGAACTCAGAAGGGAGGGCCTCAAGCTCGGGGAGGAGATAGGAAAAAGGCTGGATGGCTATGAGGTGGCCTACGCTGAGCATCCCTACGTCAGGGCGAGGTATAGGGGTGTAAGCGTTGACCTGGTTCCATGTTACGACGTGAGAAGCTGGAGGGATGTCAGAACTGCCGTTGACCGCTCGATTCTCCATACGCGCTGGGTGAACGATAATCTCAATGGCAGGAACAACGAAGTAAGGCTTTTGAAGAGGTTCCTAAAGGGGATAGGGGCGTACGGGAGTGAGATCTACGTCCGCGGCTTCTCGGGGTACCTCGCGGAGATACTCACAATCGAGTACGGATCGTTCGTGGAGGTTTTAAATCAGGCGGGACGCATTCTCAAACGTAGGGTTTTGGATCCAGCCGGCTGGACTGAGAAGGAGCCCGCGGTGGCCATGAAGACGGTGAAGCGGGAGGTCAGGGAGGACAAGCCACTCATCGTCATAGATCCTGTTGATCCGAGGAGGAACGTATCGGCGAACCTCAGCTGGGAGAAGTACGGCGCGTTCTACCTCAGGAGCAGGGAGTTTCTTGAGAGACCTGCCGTGAGGTTCTTCTTTCCTCAGGGTAAGTCCATCGGTAGCTACCTTGAGGAGCTGAGGAAGAGAGGAACGGCGCTTGTGACGCTCCTTTTTGACGTTCAGGACATTGTCGACGACCTTCTACTGCCCCAGCTCGAGAGAAGTGCGAGGGGCTTCGAAAAAGCTCTTGGACGAGAGGGGTTTGAAGTCCTCGGCTGGAACGTTGGGCGGAGGGGCAGGGCATTCATAATGCTTGAGCTCAACAGGGCGGAGCGTGAGAGGATCAGACTTAAGCCGGGTCCTGAGTTCTTCAAGGAGAGCGGCCAAGAATTCTACGGTAAGAACGAGAAAGTCTGGATCGTGGGAAAGAGGCTCTACTCTGAGAGGACGATCTCTGAGAGTGTAATCGACGTCGTGTCTGAACTCCTCAGGAAGAATCAGGTGGCTCTGGGGAAGGGAATAAGGGATGCCGTTAGACGTGCCGACGTTCTTCTGAACTACGTTCCCAAGGAGCTGGAGGATGAGGCTTACCTGCTCCTGAGCAGGGAGAAGTGGAACCTCAAGGGTTAAACCGCGTACCGCATGCTCAAAATCCGGATCGTCCCGCCATCTCGGTTACCCGTTCGGTTACTCGCCGTCATCACGGCTTTAAAAATTTTGGTACGTTCAGCAGTCTGGGCCTTCTGCTTGCCCGGTGGCGTTTTATAAGGGAGGGAGATACGTAGAGGGAAACCCGGTGCAGCAGCACCGGGTACATCGACTGTCTGCGTGTCCGGTAATGACGCGCTTCCGTCTCCCACATCCTTTCAAGACGAGCTTTCTCGATGGATTCTAATCCTGCGTTGGTGTCCGTGATCTGGTGCTCCCTCGGGGGTTCGAGCACCGAGTTTATGACTTCCTTTCTGTATGAAGCCCCCTCCGACTTTCCCCGCTCGTACTCTGAGATGGCCTCCTGCAGTATCCCGATCATCCTGGCCCTGATCATAATGGCCCTTCTGGCCTTCACCGCCCATGGCATCCATTCTGAGTGTGAGTAGAGGCCTATCCTGTATCCGAGGTCGTAAGCCTCCTGACGGATTCTCTGCCTGTTGCTCCATCTCAGGGCTCTCCTACTCCCCATCTCCCTCCCCATGTCCATGTTCATCCATCCCCTCGAACGGGCTCCTGTTGAACACGACTATACCATCCTTTGAGAACTTCATCATCTTCATGTCGGTATCGTGGTTGGTGCCCCTCATCTTGAGGACCTGTATGGCCCGTATCATCCGGCTCTCGTGCATGAAGTAGTGCATCATTATTATACCGCTCACGAGGTAGTGCTCCTCTCTGTACCTGTCCATCTCCGTCATCTCGTCCACGAGTATCGCCGTTATTCCGAGCTCTTCTATTTTACGGATAAACCTGGCGAGCTCAGTTCTTTTTTCGGCTGGAAATGTGTCAGGAAACCCTATGGCGGTTAGGGGATCTATGACGAGCCGGGTTATCTTGGCCGCTTCGGCCACCTCCTTTATCCGGGACAGAACGCTTCTCCATGTGGGTGCCTTGCTTGATTCCCTCCATAGGATGGGTCCGAGATCGTACAGAAGTATCTTCCTGTTCCTCACGTAGGGGACTATCGATGGATCGTACCGCGTCATGTCCATTATAACGTCCTCCGGCTTCTGTATGAGGGAGACGTAGAGCCCTCTCTCGCCTTCTCTTGCACCTTGGAGGAGGAACTGGATGGATAGGGTCGTCTTTCCGCTTCCGGGTGGCCCTGTAACCAAGTACACCCTCCTCGGTATCAGACCACCCTCTATTATATCGTCGAGACCTTTAACACCGGTGGATACCCTAACAGGAAGGGACTGGGAGCACATTCTTGTCACCGAGGTCTGTATGTTGTTACGGTTACAGGTATTTAAGCTTAAGCGTTTTTAAGTTCTGTCATGGACGATTACCACCCTACCGTGCTGCAGTGCGGTGGGATACCTTTTTAGATGGGTCATACCTCTTGGTCAGGGGAGTCAGTTGAGGAGAGGAGAGGCCGTACTGCTCGCGGTGACTTTCGTGTGGGGCACGACGTTTCCCCTGATGAAGGTTAGTGTGAGGGATGTTCCTCCCATACTCTTCATGATGTACAGGTTCGGCATAGCCGCCCTTTTAATGCTCCTCTTTTATCGGGGGAGGGTTTTACGGCGCGATACCGTGTTCCGCGGTTTCATGCTGGCCCTCGCACTTGCGTCTGGCAACGGTCTTCAGATAGTCGGCCTTAAGTACACAACGGCCGCCGACTCAGCGTTTATAACCTCCCTCTACGTCGTCTTTACCCCTTTCCTCGCGTACTTTCTGATGGGGAAGAAAATAGGGATCAGGGACGTCATCTCCCTGGGAGCCGCTATAACTGGTCTCTACCTGATATCCGGGGCCACGCTGAGCCTGAACTACGGGAACGTCCTCACCGTCCTTTGTGCCGTCAGTTTTGCCTTTCAGATAGTCCTGATACAGATCTACGGTGAGTCAGATTACCTGTCCCTCTCCTTCTGGCAGATACTCTGGAGCTTCGTCCTTTTCCTGTCTTACAGCATCGTTGCGGGCCCGGGGCTTTCCGGCATGAGCCCGGGAGAATGGCTGGCGGCCATCTACCTCGGGATCTTCGCCACGTTCGTGGCCTTCACCGTTCAGGTTAGGTACCAGCGGGAGACTGAACCCCACAAAGCCGCCATCATATACTCCCTGGAGGCGGTGTTCGCAACTGTTCTCTCGTTCGTGTTCTTGGGCGAGAGGTTTACGTCCGTTGAGTACCTGGGGGCGTTTCTGATACTCT
>JAADEC010000004.1 GCA_013153595.1 Thermococci archaeon
TAGTCCTCAGCTGGATGGAGCAGAAGGCCATCGGAATCCTCTACAGCCTGCTCTACCTCGGAATCAAGGGCATCTACATCGGACCCAAAGCTCCTGAGTTCTTCACGCCGAACGTCTTCGAGACCCTCAGGAAGAAGTTCGACCTCAGGCTCATAAGCGAGCCCGAGGAGGACTTAAAGCGGATGCTCAACTCCACCACTGCAGTGAGCGAGGACTCGCCGCTGCTCGACTGAGGTCCTGTTTTCTGTTTTATCATTTTTCAGTTCTCGGTTTTAGGTTTAGAACCAAAACCTTTTAAGTTTTGAAATTAACCTCATAATGATCAAAAACATAACCGGGTGATGTCATGCCGTTCATAGGTTTTGCCGAAACCGACCGCGGCCCAGCTGAGACCTACGATCTCGTGCTGAGGGAGCTTGAGGGGAGGGGATTCAGGGTTACCTTCTCCAAGCACCACTGGGCAGGAGACATGCCATTCGGCCTTATACTCGCGGAATCGGAGAGGGGGAAGATAGCAGTCAGGTGGAGGCTCGGGAGGGACTTCAGCCTCAGGCTTGAGGAGGTTGGGGATGAGGCCTACGAGGACTTCGTTGAGGAGACCATTGACTACCTGAGCGGGGACTGAATCAGGTTCGTGACCTGAGATTAATCTTTCGTTTTTCGACATCACGGGTTTGAACCATAAACCTTATAAGGTCCACTTCCTAACAGAAGTAGGTGAAAGTGTTGGCAAGATGGGAATGCGGAATATGCGGCTACATCTACGATGAGGAGAAGGGGGATCCCGAGAACGGGATCGCCCCGGGAACCAAGTTCGCGGACCTTCCGGAGGATTGGGTCTGTCCCCTCTGCGGGGCATCCAAAGATGAGTTTAAGGAGGTGGGGTGAATGATTAGCGGAACCATAAAGAGTGGAGACTGGAAGGGGGAGAAGCACGTCCCCGTTATAGAGTACGAGAGGGAGGGCGACCTCATCAGGGTCGAGGTCAGCGTCGGCAAGGAGGTGCCGCACCCGAACACCGTGGAGCATCACATAGCCTGGATAGAGCTCTACTTCCAGCCCGAGGGCTCCAACTTCCCGGTTATGATCGGCAGGGTTGCGTTCACCGGTCACGACGACCCCATGACCGAGCCGAGGGCTGTCTTCTTCTTCAGAACGAGCAGGAAGGGCAAGCTCCAGGCCCTGAGCTACTGCAACCTCCACGGCCTCTGGGAGAACGAGGTCGAGCTCGAGTGAGCCCTTCCTTTTTAATTTCGGATTATGTTCTCCTGCGTTTTCCTTTCATTTTTTCGCTGGGAGTTTGAAAACCACGTTTTTCCAGGTTGCATTCCATCCCTGACATATCCTCACAGTCACGTTTCTCGGGTGTTTAGACAGCTTAAGGTGGTACTTTATAACCGTCTTTCCCTGTGTGACAAATAGGTACTGCATCGGGCCCCAGAATGATATGATCCTGTAGTCCTGCCTTACCTTGTGCCCATCAACGTAGACGTTTGCCCCGCAGAAGTCGTCAGGAATTGCTATGATGATGTCGAGCGTAGTTCCTGAGCCTGAGTTTTTCTCGTAAACCGCAACGTTGCCCGAACGGGCTGAGTAATCGTAGCTTCCGAAGGGAACGGATGCCAAGATAAACGAAACGACGAGAGAAGCTGTGATGAGGGCAAGGCTCTTCCTGCGGGAGAAGTTGAAGGGGGCGTTTTTTCTCGCCGTCATGGGAAGCTTCCAGTATGAGTACGTCTCAGCAATGCGAGCAAAGAACATTATGATGCCACCGATGAGAACGGGAATTAGGAAGGTACCGATGATGTACAGGTTTCCAGCGAGGTTGAAGTTCAACTCTCCGGTTGACTTTGTAAAAAGCCCCATTCTGAAACGGTAAACCAGCGCGCTTGCTACGAGGAACGGATAGGCTAATGCGAAGTAGTTGAGCATCCTGTAAAAGCCCCATGATGGGCTGAGGAGGATTCTCATAGGGACCCAGCTGAGGAGGAAGATAGCAACTATAAAGAGGCTCGCTTCAAGTAGGAACAGCTTTAGAGGCCTTGAATCTACGTCCACTCTCCAGAGGTAGAGCCCGAGTAGGTAGAGGATGAGACCAACGCCTGTGACTATAAAAGAAAAGACGTAGCAAAAGTAACCGAACAGGTTGGATAGGAACCCCATCAAGTAAGCTAAAGTTATCATCAAACTTCCAGCCAGCAGATACTTCCTGCCACTGACCGGTACAAACTCGCCTTCAACCGCCAATTTTTACCCCCCGCAAAACTACGGCTCTTAACGTTTTAAAATTTTGGGTAAGGTTTAAAGGCTCAACATTATAATCCCCATGGTCAGGAATTATGGATCCGTACTCTCTTGTAACATCCGCCGACGGTCTTCTGGTTCTTGCGGGAATCGTCTTTACGTGGCACCTGACGAGGCTCGTGGAGCGGAACCGGCTGGGGAGGGAAAAGCTGTCGTGGCTGATACTTGCTGGTGGTCTGCTGACGGCGTTGGGATTCACAGGTTACGCTGCGGGGCTCGACTTCGCGCTCATGGTGGTTGTCGGCCCGGTTCTCATAGCGTGCGCGCTCTCAATGAGTGGTCTCGTGGGGGCGAGGCTCGAGATGCTCGTTCAAATCGGTCTGATGCTCCTCTCCATATGCGCAAGCAGGAACCCGAGGACATCAACCATAAGGATGTTCTCCGACGTCTCTCTGCTTCTTCTGATGGATGCGGTGGCGTTCTACTCCAGCTCTCCGAAAAAGCCTGCCTCGATGGCGAGGCTGTCCGCTTGGCTTCTCGTGGCCTTCACGGTGGTGAACTCCGTGTCTTACCGCTCCCTCCCGGCGCTCCTGCTCTACACGGCATCGGTGTCGATATGGATGGTCGCGCTGCTCCTATCTTACCCCCGGGCAAAACTTCTCAAATCTGCCCAGAAAGGCTTATAACTGTTCATTCAAACGCTCCACGGTGAGCATAATGAAGATCTACAGTCCGGACAGGGAGTGGCCCGAACCTTACAGGAAGGTTCTGGAAGAGCTCAACAAGGTTGTGGATCCGGTCACGGGCGGGAGCGTGCTGGAGTCAGGCGTCATAGCGGGTCTCGAGGTCACGGAGGACACGCTCAGGATATGGCTGAACTTCGAGAGCCACGCCGAGTACAACCTGACCGGGGCGAGCGCCATGGCGTACTCGCGGATAATCGGGGACATAATGGAGCGGTTCGCCCTCGTCAGGTTCGACAGGGTCTACGTGTACGACCTGAGCGGCAACCCGGTTGGTGTGTTCGATCCCGGGTCGAAGGGAATGGTGGAGGATAGAGAAGAGGGTGAAATGTGAGAACTAAGCTCCGAACAGGGTCACCTCGACCTCTTCCCCTTCATCCAGTATCTCCACGTTCTCCGGTATCTCTATGAAGCCGTCGGCGCTTACGAAGCTCGTCACGGCCCCGCTGCCCTTGAGTATGGGTATTGCCTTATCTCCATCTATCCTGACGGGCAGGAACTGCCTCCTTCCCTTAACGGAGAAGACCTTGTGGGCCAGCCTCTTCCTCGCCCTCTCCCTCCTGATATCGCCCGAGAGCAGGGGCATCACGAGGAGCGTGAAGTTCGTGAGGCAGCTCGTCGGATAGCCTGGCAGTCCGAAGACGGGTTTTCCGTTTACCTCGCCTATTATCGTCGGCTTGCCGGGCTGTATTGCTATCCCGTGAACGAGCACCCTCCCGAGTTTCGATACAGCCTTCGCGGTGAGGTCTCTCGTCCCCCCGCTCGCCCCGCCGCTGAGTATCACGACGTCGCAGCACTCTGCTCCCCTCCGTATCGCCTCCTCGATTTCCTTGAGGCTGTCCCTCACCACCCCGAGAAAGACGGCTTCCTCTCCTGCGCTCCTCACGGCGTCGCTGACCGCCCTCCCGTTCACGTCGTATATCCTCCCCTCCGAGAGCTTCTCCCCCGGGAGGATGACCTCGTTTCCGGTGCTCACGACCGCGACCCTGAGCTTCCTGAGGACGCTGACCTCGCTCATACCGACTGCTGAGAGAAGGGCCGTGTCCTTGAACGTCAGGCGCTTCCCCTTCCTCAGGATGAGCTCTCCCTTCGCCAGGTCACTCCCCCTCTTCATGACCCCGAGGCCGGGGTAGGCGGGCCTGTAAATCCTCACCACGTCCCCTTCCCGCTCGACGTCCTCGAACTGGATAACTGCGTCGGCGCCCGCTGGCAGGGGAGCTCCGGTTGAGATGTAGACGCAGGTTCCCTCCCCGAGCTCTCCCCCGTATGTCTCACCCGCGTTCACCTCCCCGATGACCCTGAGCTCCACGGGGTTCCCGTCCCCCGCCATGAACGTGTCCCGGGACCTCACGGCGTACCCGTCCACCGTGGCCCGGTCGAACGGCGGGACGTCCATCGGAGACACCACGTCCTCGGCCAGAACCCTTCCGAGGGCCTCCTCCAGCTTCACTACCTCCTTCTCCCTCCTCGCGAGTCTCTCCCTGAACCCGTCGACGATTCTTAGAGCCTCTTCAAGAGGAACCACGTTGAGGAAAGCCATGTCACCACCGTGAGTTTAACCGGTTTAAAGGTTTTGAGGGTTGCGGTAGCGGGTGGATAATCATTTAAATACCCCAGCAGATGTTCAAAACATGAGGGTGGCACTCGTAACCCGGGATCCCCGGGTTTACTACACTGCATCCAAGGTGCTCAAGGAGTACGGTATAGGCTTTCACAGTCTCATCCCAGGTGAGGACGTACCGCCTGACGTGGAGGTTATAGTAACCGATGAGGCCACCTCGCCGAGGTTGAAGTTTCCGAGGAAGGTCGTGGTCAGAGACGAGGGGTTCATAGACGATCTCCTCGTAAAGCTCAGCGGATCCTCACCCAGAACCGTCTGCATCTCGATAGACCCCGGAGAACGGCCGGGACTGAGCGTCATAGGCGACGGCAGGATCATTGAGGTAATGCACCTCAGCAGTCCGCGGGACGTTGGGCCGATACTCAGCCTCCTCAGGAGGTATCCGAAGGCGAGGCTGAAGATAGGGCACGGGGCCAGGAGGCAGAGAATGCTCCTCCTGAGGGCTTTGGCAGAGGAGCTCGGCGAGGAATACACCGTAACCCTCGTGGACGAGAGCGGGACCACACCGAAGGTGTCCTACGCCGAGGGCAAATCCGTGAGGGACATAGTGGCGGCGATCAACATAGGCCTCAGGACTGGAGAGGAGACGACCATAAGAGAGGCCTTAAACGTGGATGAGCCTTCCAAGGGGGAGATAGACTACATAAAGCGGAGGAGTCGGGAGATAAGCGGGAACATAACGATTCCGACGAGACTGGCGAAGGAGGTTGCCCTCGGAAGGATGACCGTTGAGGAGGCCGTTAGATTGCATTCACGGAGGATGGATGGCGATTAAATAAGCCGGGAGGTGGTTGTATGATATTCAAAAAGGAAGAGGAGAAGGATGAGATTAAGCTTCGTGTTGCCGAGGCTTTGAAGACCGATGTGGGTAAGGGTATAGTCAGGTTCGATAAGAAGTACCAGAAGCAGCTTGGGGTGGAGGCCGGTGACATAGTCGAGCTCGTTGGGGAGCGCTCCACGGCCGCCATAGTCATGAACGCCCATCCCAACGACAAGGGTCTGGACATAATACGGATGGACGGTTACATAAGGAAGAACGCGAGCGTTAGCGTTGGTGATTACGTCACCGTCAGGAGGGCCAGCGTGAGTGAGGCCAAGAAGGTGGTCTTAGCTCCAGCCCAAAAGGGCGTGTTCATCCAGATTCCGGGTGATGTCGTCAAGCAGAACCTCCTCGGAAGACCCGTCGTTAAGGGTGACATAATAATAGCCAGCGGAAGGGCTGACATGGGCTTCTACTCGGGTTCTCCGTTCGATGATTTGATCAGGGGGCTCTTCGAGAGCATGCCGATAGGATTCGGTGAGCTCAAGTTCGTGGTCGTCAACACCGTGCCGAAGGGGATAGTCCAGATAACGTACAACACGGAGGTCGAGGTTCTCCCCCAGTCGGTCGAGGTCAGCAAGGAGGCCATACCAGAGGTTACCTACGAGGACATAGGCGGCCTGAAGGACGAGGTTCAGAAGATCCGCGAGATGGTGGAGCTTCCGCTCAAGCACCCCGAGCTCTTCGAGAGGCTTGGGATAGAGCCGCCTAAGGGTGTTCTCCTTTACGGTCCGCCGGGAACGGGTAAGACGCTGCTTGCGAAGGCCGTTGCGAACGAGGCGAACGCCTACTTCATCGCGATCAACGGTCCGGAGATAATGAGCAAGTTCTACGGTGAGAGCGAGGAGAGGCTCAGGGAGGTCTTCAAGGAGGCCGAGGAGAA
>JAADEC010000014.1 GCA_013153595.1 Thermococci archaeon
CCCGAGGTATCAACCACCGCCACGGTTCCGGAGGGCCCGCCGTAGGTGAAATCGACACCATTAATAGGAACGTGGATCACGTAGAAGGGATAACCCGGCTCCTCATTGCTCTCAACGTAAGCGTAGAAGTTATCGGAGTTATGCTCGAAGACGTAGAGGTTGCCCCCTGAGTAGAACCATGGAGAATCTGCAAACCTCAGATTGAACCACCTGAGGTTGCTACGCCACACCGCCCCATCAACCCACGTTTTTATTCCCTTCAGCTGCAGATCCTTGATGTTCATGGTCATTACGTGGCCGAGCTTTCCGATCTCCTCCAGTGAGACGCCTCCCAACGGTTTGGATGACGTGGATGCAGCCGTATTAGGCACACCTGACGATGTCCCGGTTGGAGCACCTGCTCCCCGGCCGGTGTGTGCTGACGTGTTCCCTCCGTGAAATCCCTGAATGCACCCTCCAATCCCGGCCACGACCATCCCCATCAAGAGGAAGACCAGCAGGAGGTTCTTTTTACCCATCCCAAACTCCCTCCAGTCTCGGATCGGATCTACCGGAGGAAAGAAAAGAAACCGATAAACACCATTCAGATCCCAAGTGCCAGCGGCGTCCTGACCGAGGTACATCGTAGGTATTATCCTTATAACTCCGTGTCCAACGTTTATTACACTTTCCTTAGGACGTCCTAAATTCGTGACGGGTCACATCACACGGATCAGGCATCACAAAAGAGGCGCAAAACCTTAATACCACCTCCCCGTACATACAACACCATGATAGAGTTCGTGATAATCTTGGGCATCGTGGGTGGCTGGACGATAGTCATCTCAACCCTCGGGGCCATGCTCCTCTTCGGGAAGATGTGGGGCCTGCTCGGGGTACCCCTGCTCATACTCGGGATAGAGGTCAACAAGAGGCTCAAGAAGAAGTACATGAACGTCATAGTCGACTACTCAGCGAACGCGAAGGCACTGGCCAAGCACATATTTGAGATGAATGAGCTGATAATGATAAGCTCCTACGTGGCGGCCCTATTCATATACATAGCGGTTCAGCAGTACGTTCAGGTCGCGATAAAGATACCCCACGTCGGCAACCTGTCCCACATACTGAACTCGACCCACCGCTGAATTTAGGAGGGGATGATGTTGGAGCTTGATGAGGCCATAAACAGGCGCGCTTCGGTTAGGTATTTCAAACCCAAAGAGGTTGAGGACGAGAAGATCCTTGAGCTTGTAAAGGCAGCCATCAGGGCGCCAACCGCCAGCGGTCTGGAGAACTGGCTGTTCGTGGTCTTCAGAAGCGGGGATGCAAAGGAAAAGCTCTATGAACTCATGGCTAAGGGAATGGAGGCTTACTACTCAGCCGTCGGAATAAGCGGGGAGAAGCTCGAGAAGCTCAGGCGAAGGATGTACGAGGAAGGGATGTACAGGGCACCCGTCTACATAGCCGTCTTCATAGACAGGAACGTCAGGTTCCTTAAGGGGTCCGAGTACGACGATCTGGAATACCTGTGGAGCGTGGAGAGCGCGGCCATGGCGATCCAGAACCTCATGCTGAAGGCTGTCGAGCTCGGCCTGGGGACGGTCTACATAGGCGTCACCAACATGAACGGAATCGAGGACGAGGTCAGAAAGCTCGCGGGGCTCGGGGATTCATACTCGCTCGTGGGGGTCATACCTGTCGGATATCCTAAGGGAGACGTTAAGCCGCGGAAGAGGAAGAAATCCGCCGAGGATGTCATGAGGTTCGTCTGAGGAGGTGTAGCTTTGACCCTGAACTCTGTGGTGGTTCGCTACGGCGAGATAGGGACGAAATCCTGGAGGACGAGGCGGTGGTTCGAGGAGATACTGATGAACAACATAAGGGAAGCTTTGGTATCCGAGGAGGTCCCCTACAAGAAGATCGAGGCGATGCACGGCAGGATAATCGTCTGGACGGCCATGCCGGCGGAAGCGGCCGAGGTTCTGAGGAGGGTCTTCGGCGTGGTCTCGCTCTCCCCCGCGATGGCCGTGGAGGCGGCACTTGAGAAGATAAACAGGACCGCCCTCAAGCTCTTCAGGAGAAAGAAGAGGGAGCTGGGCCTTGAGAAACCGAGGTTCAGGGTCTCGGCGAGGAGGATAACCAAGGAGTTCCCGATAAAGAGTCCCGACCTTCAGAAGCTGGTCGGGGAGTACGTGCTCGAGAACGAGGAGGCCGTCGTTGACCTCAGGGACTACGACGTTGAGATCGGCATCGAGGTCATGGAGGGAAAGGCCTACGTCTTCACCGACAGGATCCGGGGGTGGGGAGGGCTCCCGATAGGAACGCAGGGAAAGGTGGTTGCCCTCCTGAGCGGCGGCATAGACTCGCCCGTTGCCGCCTTCCTCATGATGAAGAGGGGATGCGAGGTCATACCCGTCCACATCTACTCAGGGGAGAGGAGCCTCGAAAAGGTCAGGAAGATCTGGGGCGTGCTGAGGAGGTACCACTACGGGGGCAAGACCGACCTCGTCGTCGTGAGGATCGACAGGGACACCGTCCACAGGAAGCTCAGGGAGATGAAGAGGGAGAAGTACATGTGCCTGTTCTGCAAGTACGGGATGATAGAGGCAGCCGATAAGGTGGCCAAGGAGATGGGGGCCAAGGGAATCGTCACGGGTGATTCGCTCGGTCAGGTGGCCTCACAGACCCTCGACAACCTCATGATAGTCAGCAGGGCCACGGATCTCCCGATATACAGACCCCTGATAGGCATGGACAAGGAGGAGATAGTGAGCATAGCCAAGGCCATAGGAACTTTCGAGCTCTCCAGCCTCCCAGAGGACCCGTGCCCCTACGTCCCGAGGCATCCGATAATACGGGGCTCACCCGGCGAGTTCCAGAAGCTGAGGAAGGCCCTCAAGGAAAGGGAAACCTGAGCACCGCCACGGCCCGAACCGGGCTCCCCGATCCTCCCCTTATCCTGAGCGGAAGGCCTACGAAGACGAACCTCTTCCCCACGAGTCTCCCGACGTTGGTGAGGTTCTCGAAGACAGGGATTCCAGCACCGAGGAGGGTTCTGTGAACCTCCAGACTCCCAACGCTCGCGGTCTCGACCCCAACGGCCCTGACGTCCTGTTCTGCGAGCTTCTCAGCGGCACCGACGCTCAGCTCTCTCGACCCTGCGAAGAGAACGATCCTGCCCCCAAGCCCCTCCGGAACCTCCCGGGGCGCTACGGGCCCGTCGCCCTCGCTCACGTCAACGGCCACCCCATCTCCCATGAACGCGTCGGGCGGAAGCTCATCCACGGTTTTTCCGTCTTTGATGACGTGGGCGGGTGCATCGACGTGCGTCCCCGTGTGCTCGCCGAGCCTCAGGACGTTGAGGGTGTAGCCCGCCTCCGTGATGTCGATCCACCTCCTCACCTCCACCGCGGGATCGCCCGGGTAGACATTCATCCCGTCCTCTAAGGGCAGGGTCAGATCCACGATCTCCATCCCTACGCCCCCCACTCTCTCACTCCCTCTCGAACCTCTTGGGAACCTCGACCGACTTGAGAGCGTTCAGAACCATGACGTCGGGGCTAACGTCCTCAAACGCGTACTCCGGCTTTAGGTTGACCCTGTGTGGAAGCGTGTCGAGGGCGAACGCCTTGACGTCATCGGGGGTCACGAAGTCCCTCCCGTTCATGACGGCCCAGGCACGGGCGAGCTTGAAGAGGGCCAGCGCCCCGCGGGGACTCGGGCCTGCGGCCACGTGGGGATCCTCCCTGACCTTCCTAACTATCGCGGCTATGTACCTGACGACGTCGTCGTGGACGAAGACTGAGTGCTCAACGAGGTTCTGCATCCTCAAGAGCTCCTCCCTGCTGATGACCGGTTCGATGTCCTCCGTCGGATCGTCCTTCCTCCATGACTCCCTCGCCTTTATTATCGCCACCTCGTCCTCTATGCTCTTGGGGTAGCCGAGGCTGAGCTTCATGAGGAACCTGTCGAGCTGGGCCTCCGGAAGGGGGTAGGTTCCCTCGAACTCGAGGGGATTCTGAGTGGCTATAACGAAGAAGGGCTCCTCGAGCTTGATCGTCTCCCCCTCTATCGTCACCTGCCTCTCCTCCATAGCCTCTAACAGGGCAGACTGGGTCTTTGGAGGGGCCCTGTTTATCTCGTCGGCGAGGAGAACGTTCGTGAAGATGGGACCCTTAACGAGCTCGAAACTCCCCTTGTTCTGCCGCCACACCTTCGTCCCGGTTATATCCGCAGGCAGGAGATCGGGCGTGAACTGCACCCTCCGGTACCTCAAACCGAGGACGCGGCCGAAAGCCTTGGCGAGCAGGGTCTTTCCGAGGCCGGGATGATCCTCAAGGAGGACGTTGCCGTTGACGAGAACGGCCGCGAGGATCTTTCTCACGACATCCCTGTTTCCGATGTATACCTTTGACACCCCATCGACTATAAGACGGCAAGTTTCAGCGACGTTACCGGCGTTCATCTTCATCCCTGAGTTAAATCCGAACGGGACAAATATAAAGTTGCCCTTACCCTCCCCGCCCCGGCCGGCGCGGGCATCGTTCTAAGTCCTGTCGGGATCCTCCTTTCCCCTGCTGTTCTTCCTCGTCTCCCACACCACCGAACCGTCCCGTCTGACGACCTTCAGGATCCTGTGGTAGGGTATCTGAGCCTCGCCGACGAAGAAGTAGCCGCGTCCGAGCTCTATGTCCCTGACGGGTATCCTCTTCACGTCTCCGTAGACTCCCCTGTGCTCTATGATCATGAAGTAGTCCTCCTCGCTCTCCCTCGGGTCGTGCTTTATCTTCGCCAGAACCTCCTTAACCGAGCCCTTTCTCATGGTGATGCCCCCTGAGTTCGCACCCTTACGCTCGACGTATACCAATACCACGTGCCAATCCGCACGCTCAATACCTATTGGATCGGAGGACCAGATTAAAATTTCGATCCCTCCGAAAGCAGGGGAGGTTCACAGCGCACGCCGCATCAACCTCAACCCGGCAGACCACGGGACGTTTATAAGCTCGGATGCCAATTCCACCCGGTGGTAAACTTGAAGACTGAGCGCGCCAAGGAGATACTCCTCCAGCTTTTGAAGATACCCTCGCCCTCGACCCACGAGGACAGGATAATGCTCCACATAATGGAGTTCCTGCACAGGCTGAACTACGACGTCCACATAGAGAGCGACGGCGAGATAATAGACCTCATAGTCAACCCGGGGGCCGATCTCTTCTACGAGGTCCACGTGGACACGATCCCGGTCAGGGCCGAGCCGTTCCTCAGGGGGAACATAGTGTACGGGACAGGCTCGAGCGACATAAAGGGCGGGGCGGCGGCGATACTGCTCATGCTCGAGAACCTCAGGAAGGAGAACAAGGAGCTGAACGTCGGGGTGGTTTTCGTCAGCGACGAGGAGATGGGAGGGCGAGGATCAGCCCTCTTCATGGAACGCTACCGGCCAAAGATGGCCGTCGTTCTTGAGCCAACAGACCTGGAGGTCCACACCGCCCACGCCGGAAACATCGAAGCCTACTTCGAGGTCGACGGAAAGGAGGCACATGGTGCGTGCCCCGAGAGCGGGGTCAACGCCATAGAGGAAACGTACAAGATGCTCAACGACCTAAAGAAGCTCGAACCGTTCAACAAGAAGGGCAAGTACTTCGATCCGCACATAGGGATTCAGGAGCTCGTGTGCGAGAACCCCGTCTACCTCATACCCGCGCTCTGCCGCGGAAGGCTCGAGGCGAGGCTTCTGCCTGAGCAGGAGGTTGAGGACATACTCGATCTGCTCGACCCCATACTCGACGAGTACACGCTCAGGTACGAGTACACAGAGATATGGGACGGCTACGAGCTGGAGCCGGAGGAGGAGATAGTCCAGCTCGCCAGGAAGGCCATGGAGATCACGGAGATAGACGAGTTTGGGGGGATGAGGAGCTGGACCGACGCCATAAACTTCATGTACAACGGAACCAAGACCATAGTCTTCGGGCCGGGGAACCTCGACATATCCCACACCAAGAACGAGCACATCGATGTGAGGGACGTGGTTGCCGCCAGTGAGTTCCTGCAGGCCCTGAACGACATCTACGGCAAGAGCTGACGGCGGAAGGTTTATCAAGGCGGATGATAAGTTCCTGCGGGATCACCATGATAACCGTTGAGAACGTCGTGAAGAGATACGGCGACCTGACCGCGGTGGACGGTGTGAGCCTTGAGGTTAAGGACGGCGAGATATACGGTCTGCTCGGTCCCAACGGCAGCGGCAAGAGCACGCTACTGAGGATGATGGCGGGTATATCCAGGCCAACGTCGGGGAGGATAACGGTCAACGG
>JAADEC010000070.1 GCA_013153595.1 Thermococci archaeon
GAAGAGGCCCCTCTCAACCGTCTTACCAAGAGTCCCCATCCAGCCCAAGTAGTCAGTCCAGTAGTCCCCCCAGAACTCGTGCCAAGTTACGGTGACGTTATCGAGGTCGAGGAGCCTGAGTGAGTAGGCCGGAAGGTAGGGACTCGCCTGACAGTCTATAACGTCGAAACACCCCCCTTTCAGGGCCGGTATCAGTGCAAGCGCGTGCTTCAAGGGTGGGATAATCGAGCGTCTCGAACCAGCGTACAGGGAGTTCCTCCCGACTTTAACGGTCCCATGGTAGCGGATCCCCTCCCTCTCGATCTCATCCGGTCCTTCCCACAGCTTGTAGCCGTAGACGTGAACCTCGTGCCTCTTAGCCAACCTCCTCGCGAGCTCGTATATCCTCCTCTCAACCCCGCCCTTGACCCACGGGTAGATGACGTCGTAGACGAACGCTATCCTCAACGTTTCCATGGCAGAGAAGTAGAAGGTGAAGGCCCTAAAAGCCTTTTCACTCACCCCTCTGTATCTTGGCGTGTCCGCCGACGAGGCTCTTCCTCAGCTCAAGGTTCCTGATCTCACACTTCTCGTCTATGATCGAGCGCCATATGGTAGAGTTCCTGATGACGGTTCTCCTGAATATTATCGAGTCACTCACGTCGGAGTTCTCTATGACGCAGTTCTCGCCGATGTAGGCGAACGGGCCTATGAGCGAGCGTCCGAGGATCCTCGCGCCGCGCTTTATGACGACTGGAGGGATTATCTTCGCGTAGGGGCTTATCTGGATCTCCTCTATGTGGCTCTCCCTGAGGAGCGTCCTGAGGGCCTCGAGGTAGCTGTCGGCCGAGCCTATGTCGTACCAGTAGTCGGAGAAGCGGTAGGCCCTGATGGGCTCGCCCCCGCTCAGGAGCCACTGAATGAAGTAGCCGGGAGAGTCCCCGTTGCCCTTAGAAAGGTACCCATCAAGCATCTCCATAACCCGCCGGGGAAAGGCGTAGACCCCCGTGCTCACGAGGGTTGATGGTGGCTCCACAGGTTTCTCCCTGAAGGTCACCACCCTGTCCCCCTCGAGCGTCACCACCCCGTACCGCCTCGCCAGCTCCTTATCCCCGACGTCGTAGACGGCTATGAGCGTCTCACCGCTGAATCTGCTGAGAAAATCCTTCAAAGAGAACGAGAACAGGTTGTCGCCAGCAACGACGAGGTAGTCGTCGAGGCCGAGCTCCCCAACCGCATTCCTCATTGCCCCGATGGTCCCGAGCTTCTCACCTTCATGGAGGGTGTCCTCAACTATCAGTTTGACATCATACTGATCAGCCACGGGCCTTAGCTTGTCCTCGAAGAAGCGGTTCGTTGATATATACACCGGAAGATCGAGCTCCAGAACCTTCTCAAGGATGTAGTCGATTATCCTCTTCTCCCCGACCGGCAGCAGGGCCTTCGGGTTGTCCTTCGTTATTGGCCAGAGCCGAGTCGCGTAGCCTCCTGCCATTATGAGGACTTTCATTCGTCACTCCTCCGGTTAACACAAATCCAGTTTACCCGATACAAAAAACTTTCCCAAAGCTTAATAGCCACCGTTCGAACCTTTTCATGTGATACCATGAAGGCTCTCGTAACGGGCGGTGCCGGCTTTATCGGCTCTCACCTCGTTGACAGGCTCATGGAGCTTGGCTGGTCGGTCAGGGTTCTCGATGATCTCAGCGCCGGAAGCTTGGACAACCTGAGACGCTGGCTCGACGATGAAAGGCTTGAATTCATCAAAGGAGACATGCGGGATCTGAAGGTCGTTAAGGAGGCCGTTGATGGCGTTGAAGTCGTCTTCCACCTCGCCGCCAATCCGGAGGTCCGGATAGGCTCCCAGAGTCCCGAGCTGCTGTACGAGACCAACGTCCTGATAACGTACAACCTCCTCGAAGCCATCAGGAACTCAGGCGTTAAACACCTCATATTCACCAGCTCTTCGACCGTCTACGGCGAGGCCGACGTCATTCCTACGCCTGAGGACTACGCCCCCCTCGAACCCATAAGCGTATACGGCGGGGCCAAGCTCGCGGCCGAGGCTTTGATAAGCGGGTACGCCCACACCTTTGGCCTCAATGCCCTGATATTCCGCCTCGCCAACGTCATCGGCGAGCGCTCCAACCACGGCGTGATCTACGACTTCATCAACAAGCTGAGGAGGAACCCTGAGGAGCTTGAGATACTCGGCGATGGAACCCAGAGAAAGAGCTATCTCCACGTTAGCGACACTGTGGAGGGGATGCTACGGATATTCGAACACTTCAGGGGGTCAGGAAAGACAGTCGACTTCTACAACCTCGGAAACGACGACTGGATTACGGTTAGGGAGATCGCCGAGATAGTCAGCGAGGAAATGAAGCTAAAGCCGAGGTTCGTCTTCACCGGCGGGGTCGACGGCGGAAGGGGCTGGAAGGGAGACGTCAAGTTCATGCGCCTGAGCGTGGAGAAGGCTAAGGAGACGGGCTGGAGGCCGAGGCTGAACAGCTATGAAGCCGTTAGAAGGACCGTGAGGGAGCTGCTCGGTGCGTGATACCTGCCCTGACGTAATCATGGCGTGACCGAGGGATCTCAATTCTCATCGATGAAGCCCCGCGGGAAGCAGAAGACAAAACCTCTTAAAGCCGAGCATCGAAGGATCACCGGTATCAAAACCGAACCGAAGGGTGAAACCCATGAACACGACACTGCTCGTCATCATAGCAGGCATACTGGGCTTCTGGATGATAATGTTCACCCTCTTCGGCAGGGAGGAGGTGGATCCGGAGACCGGTCAGCCCGTTGAGAAGGAGGAAGGCCTGGAAGTCGGAATGTTCATGCTGATGTGGAGGACGAAGAGGTTCCTGAACTTCATAGAGGGTCTGGCCAGAAAGTCCCCGAGGCTCTGGAGGGTCTACGCGGACGTCGGGATAATCTTCGGGTTTGCAGGGATGGTTTACGTCTTCTACGCCCTCGCAAGAACCGCGGTAATCGCCCTCAGAACAGGGGGTAAAGCCGCTGGTGTTCAGCTGGTGGTGCCCGGACTGACGATACCCCTGTGGTACGGCCTGGTTGGACTGGCGGTGGTCCTCATAGTTCACGAGCTCAGCCACGGTGTCGTGGCCCGCTCCAATGGTATTCCGTTGAAATCAGTCGGTCTGGCACTTCTCGTGGTCCTTCCAGGAGCCTTCGTCGAACCTGATGAGGAGGAGCTGAAGAAGGCATCCCTTCGCAAGAGGTTGAGGGTTTACGGTGCGGGCTCCCTCGCCAACATGATCACGGGGCTCATAGCCGTCATAATAATCGGCGTGGCCATTCTCCCGCTCTTCCAGCCAGCGGGGATAACGGTGGCTTCGGTGTTGCCGAACACACCCGCGAGCGGAAACCTCCATGCAGGAGACGTCATAACGGCCATAAACGGTCATCCCGTTCCAACGCTCAAGGACTTCATGGACTTCATGAACACCACGAAGCCCGGTCAGGTGATAACCTTGGACATCGTCAGGAAGGGGACCCACGAGAAGGTGAGGCTCAAGCTCGCGAACGATCCGTACAAGAAAGGGAAGGGCTTCATCGGTATAAAAGTTGCCCAGCACTTCAGGTCAAAGGTCGGACACAAGGACATCGTGCTCCCGCTTTACTTCTCCCTTTACTGGATATACGTGCTCAACATAGGGATAGGACTCATGAACCTCTTTCCGCTGGTTCCACTTGACGGAGGCAGAATGCTGGACGACGTTCTAAAGAGGTTCCTTCCGAGAAGGGTGGTAAACCCTGTGAGGTACACCATAATAGGAATCGGGTTGCTCCTGTTCGCCCTCAACTTCTGGCCCGCGCTGATGAACCTGGCCAGGTAAGCCACGCGCGGCGTTCAGTGCTCAGGGCGTTCAGCAGGCTCCCTCTTACCGTTTTTGTTTATCCTGACCATTACCCGCCCCCTGCTGAGCCTCAGCTCACCCGAGACCGGAACGAAACTCTTCAGAAGGGACTTTCTAACTATCAGCTCTTCAACGCACGCCCTCTTTGTGGGCCGCAGGTCGATAACATGCTCAGAATAGCTGACGAGCCACGAAAGCAGGTAAGTCGAGACCCTGTCCCTGTGAAGCAGAGCGAGGGTTATCGGACTGTTCTCGTACGAATGTCTGCTCTTCTCCTTCATGGCCAGGTTCTTCTGGAGTATCCTCAGAGCCACCTCCTCCCCGAATATATGGGCGAACCCGTCCATCGTGACCACTATACCCACGGGAGTCCTATCGTTGGCGTAGCTCTGAACTATCTCCTGATAGACGTTCGACGTCTTTATAAGGTACGTTCCAGCGTCCACAGGCCCTATTGAGAACACGTAAGGCTCGTCGTACTCAACACCATGGTACGACCCGAAGACGTCTATTACCGCAAGGTCACCCTTACCACCGAGCTCGTCTATCTCGAGGCCTATTACCGACGTGTGCCGCTTTATGAGCGAGAGAGGACCGTAGTAGTTAATTATTATCCCGAAGAAGCCCTGAGCCACCATCCTCTTGAAGATCTCAAACCCAAGAGCCCAGCCGTTGGAGTAAGTTCCCCCAACGATGAGGGGGACGCTACCCTCCAAGAATCCTCCCCCGAGCGCCGTGTCGAGCTCAGGTATTCCGGTGCTCACTGTCGTATCCACTGCCACCACCCATCGGCCATGATACACGGCATGCTTTAAAAGGTGTTCGCCAACCCACCACCATGAAGGGACACGGATGCTCCAAGTGCGGCCGCCCCGCGGTCTATCACGCGCGCTACACGGGACGCTACTACTGCCACAAACACTTCAACGAGCTCGTTGAGAGAAAGTTCCGGGAGACCGTGAAGAAGTACCGCCTGATAGGAAAGGGCGAGCGGATAGCGGTTGGAGTGAGCGGGGGAAAGGACAGCGTCGTTCTCCTCCACCTCTTAGCCAAGCTCCGCGAGAAGTTTCCCTTCGAGCTGGTCGCGATAACGATTGACGAGGGCATAGCAGGCTACAGGCCGCCGAGCGTCGAGGTGGCGAGGAGAAACGCGAGGAAGCTCGGGATCGAGCACCGCGTCTATTCGTTCAAGGAGTACATCGGATTCACCCTCGACGAGACGGTTGAGATAATGGGGAGCTTCGAGAGGAAGGAACGCGTTGGCGCCTGCTCCTACTGCGGCGTCTGGAGGCGCTGGCTCCTCAACCACGCGGCGAAGGACGTTGAAGCCGACAAACTCGCCGTCGGCACCAACCTCGACGATGAGGTCCAGATGTTCATGATGAACCTCCTGCGGGGCGACATAGCGCGTCTTGGAAGGACCGGCCCCTACTACGAAGAGATCCACCCCGAGCTGGTCCCGAGGATAAAACCCCTCCGAGAGATTCCGGAGAAAGAAACGGTGCTCTACGCGGTTCTTAACGACATCGAAGTTGATCTGAGTGAGTGCCCCTACGCGGTCGAGGCCTTCCGCGCCGAAATCCGCGACTGGCTCAACGAGATGGAGGAGAGGCACCCTGGAACGAAGTACCAGATCCTCAGGAGCTACGACAAGCTCTTCCCGCTCATAGCGAAGACGTACACTAAGAGTACGAGCGAGCTGAACCGCTGCAGGATATGCGGCCAGCCGACGACCGGCGAGGTATGCAAAGCCTGCCAGTTCCGCCTCCAGGTCGAGAGGAAGGCGAGGGAGAAGGGGCTGACGTTCAGGGTCGAGTAAACTGAACAGCTGGTTATAAGGACCTGTTTAGTATACTGAACAGCCCGTTAAACTTCACCGGGTGTTCCTCCTTGATCATCGAGACGGCCGTTCCCTTCGAGGAGCTTGAGGAGATAAAGCGGAAGAGCGGGGCGAAGGTTAAGCTGGCCCTCCTCGGAAACTTCGAGAGGAACGGGATAGTCCTCAACAGAGTCCTCGTCGAAGGCCCTCCTGAGGAAATCGAGCAGTTCAGGGAGAGACTTAAGCTCGCGAGGGCCGGCGGTTAGTTTGTGCCCCAAACTTCCGGGCGGGTATTTAAGGAGTTCAGGGGACTTTTCTCGGGTGGGAGCATGGAGGAACTGGGTGAAGCCCTTAAGGCTGTTGAGAGAGAACTGAACTTCGCGAGGAAAGCCTACGACTCGATACTCTACCTCTACTGGGCCGTGGCGTTCCCCGTGATTTATCTCGCCTCGTCAATTCTCTCAGCGTACTTTGGAGTCTCCATTAACTCCACAACGGTTCTCCTCTCGGCCCTCGCGATACTGCTCTTCATGTTCGAGCAGCTGAAGGCATCCAAGAAGGTGCGGGAAATAGAGAACGCCCTCGG
>JAADEC010000026.1 GCA_013153595.1 Thermococci archaeon
CTTCCGCCCTCTTCAAGGTGCTCAAGGTCCTCCTTCCAGCCGTAGCCGCTGTCGACGGCCCACTTGGCTCCGTCCGCCAGGACGTCGTCGAGCTGGGTCCAGTGAAGCCTCACGCGCCCCTTGCTTCCAAGTCCGCTCGGGACGTTCTTGAAGAGCGTGTCGACGAGCTCCCTTATGCGGGGTCTGACCTCTCTCTCTGTGAGGTTCGTCCTGACCAGACGGACGCCGCAGTTGTGGACGACAACGCCGTTGGCTATGAAGTTGTGGGCATCATGGTAAACGCCGATGTCGTAGAACCTCTCATAGGTTGGCCTGACCCTCTCGACCTTGACGACCTTCTCGGCGACGAAACCTCCCTCGTAGCCCCTCTCACGTGCAAACTCCTCGAACGTTGGGAAGTCCTTCGGAACGCGCGGCTCTTTCTCACCCTCGTAGATCGCCCTCTCGACGAAGCGCCTGTTCACACTGCCCCTGACCTTAAGGTATGCAAGCTCAACGCTCCCAGTTTCCTCGTAAACCTCCCTCGCGATCTCGGCTGCCTTCTTTCTCTCCCCCTTAACGCGCTCCTTGAACTTCAGGTAGGCGTAGGCGATTAACCCCTTGCCCTTCTTCTCAAGGTCGTACTCGTAGTTTATACCCCCGAGGAAGTTCCGTATGCTCTCCTCACCGACGAGAGCTAATCTGTAGGTTACGCCCCTCCTCGACCTGACCCGGTAGACCGTCGTCCTGACACCGAACTCGGCTAAGAGCTCTACTATCTCACTCAGGAACTCCCTGAGGTTTTCCTCAAGTTCCTCAGCCTTTGACTGCGTGAGGTTTATCGGCAGGGGCGTGTTGCCCTTGAACTCGACGATGCTCCCGTCGGCCGCGAAGAGTCCCGCCAAGAAGTTCCTCTTCACCCAGCGGGGAGCACTCTTAATCCAATCCGGAACGTGGTAGGGCTTCTCCGCCTTTCTGCCCCGCGGCATTCCGAGTTTCTCCATGAGCAGGGCGAAGCTCCTCGAGGTGACCCTCAGTTCGGCCGAGACGCTCCTGCCCTCGTACTCGCCGCTCACAGTTTCGATGTGGTAAGTTCTCTCACGGGTGTAGAGGTTGGCGTTTACACCGAGCCTTTCGAGGTCCTTCTTGAGTTCTTTCAGCGTCTCCGCCTTTCCGTAGAAGCTCAGGTAGAGCCTGCCGTTCATCTCGCCGAGGTGGCCGTCGCCGAAGGCGAAGCCGAGGATCCTCGCGAGGGTTCCTATCTTCGGGTCGTCCCAGCGGAGGGGTAGTAGCTTCCTCTCGTGCAGGAACTTCACGATCTGGCCATCGGCATCGGCGAAGGCCTCATCACCCAGGAGAACACCTCTCCTCTCCTCGAACTCGACGCCCTCAAACGGATAGACGAGAACCTCGTCACCCTCCCTCACGTTGCCGAGGTGGACGTAGCCCCGAGGGGTTAGGATGGGGTGATCTTCGCTGCCCTCGATGACCCTTCCGGACTCGGTGATGATCCTGACCGCGCGCTCATCTTTCCCAACCTCCCTCTCGGCAACGAAGGCCACGCTGGAGAAGTCGTTGTGACCCCCATCAACGTCGTAGACCCTCAGCCCCTGGAGCCTGAACTTTTCGGGCATCTCCTCGACTTTAACCCAGTACCCGTGCTCCGTGAGGACCTTCGAGCCAGGAGCAAGGCAGTTGATGTCGTAGCCGACCCCTCCGGGGCTTATAACACCCTCCTTTGCGTCGAAGGCGGCGACACCGCCGATCGGAAAGCCGTAGCCCTGATGACCGTCGGGCATGACGATGGAGTACCTATAGATGCCGGGGAGCATGGCCACGTTGGTGGCCTGTTCGAGGGTTCGATCTCCCCTCATCTTCTCTATGAGCTTGTCATCAGCGTAAACCCTCCCGGGGACACGCATTCGTTTATCGAACCTCGGGATCTCCCAGCGGATCTTATCAACCCTCTTCAGGGGAACCATACCCTCACCTCCAGCTTTAGATTGTTCAAAGTTATTTTAAACTTTCGTGAGCCTCAGCCTCCTCTCCTTGGGCACGTAGTTGAGCAGTCTGCCTTTCTTGACCTTGGATGAACCGAGGTAGTAGGAGCGCCACTTTAGTATCACCCACCCCTCGGCGTCACGGTCGACCTCCACGCCCTCCCCGCTCAGGTAGCGCCTCGCCCTATCATCGTCGAGCTCAACCACGTTCTTCGTCGCCCTGGGCCCGACGAGGAACGAGCCCTCTATGGTCAGCCTTATCCCGTCGCTCTCTATCCTGCCGAAGTAGACCCCTCTCCTTCCGATGTCGCTGACCCTGAGCCCGCAGGGTCTGTAGGCGTAGACCTTTCTGTGGTTGCCCCTCACCCGGTAGATCAGCTCCGGGGCGTAGCCGTAGTCCTCCATCAGGAGCCGCCTGACGAGCTCCCCGTCGCTCCCCCTTCCGTCACTCATGACCATCCACCACCGGCTTAATCACCTTCGCCACGAAGAAAGCCTCCGTGTCATTGTCGTCCGGATGAATGCGGAGGGCCTTCCTGAGCTCCTCCGAGTAGGTTTTTCCCTCCCACTCAAGGATAGGCCCGCTCGTCTTCACGGGGAGGTCTATCCTTTCAAGCCTCGCGTCCGTGTTCCTCAGGAGGTGATCGACGACCTCCTCGTTCTCCAGAGGGTCCACCGTGCACGTTGAGTAGACCAAGGTCCCACCCGGCTTCAGAGCTTCGTAACCTGCCATTATGAGCTTCTTCTGCAGCCTCATGTAGGTCACCACGTCCCTCAGGCTCCAGTCCCTCAGGAAGCGCCAGCTCTTCCTTATCATCCCCACTGAGGAGCACGGGGCGTCTATCAGAACCCTGTCGAACGTGTTCCTAAAGCGTCCAAACTTCACGCCGTTCATCATGGTTACCCTGGCTATCAGAACGCCCATCCTGTTGAGGTTCGCCACGAGAACGTTAGCCCTGTTCCTGTTTGGGTCGTTGGCTATTAAGCACCCCTCGTTCCTCATGTACTGGGCTATCTGACCTGTCTTAGATCCCGGAGCGGCGGCCATGTCCAGGACGAGCTCCCCGGGCTTTGGGTCGAGAACCACGGGCGGTATCATCGAGCTGGCCTCCTGACCGAATATGAGGCCGAGGCTGTGCTCCGGAACCTCCGCGAGGTTGTCGGCTTTGATGAAGAAGCCCTCCTCGACCCAGGGAATCCTCTCGAGCTCGAACTCTTCCCTCAGCCTCCCGACTATGACGTCAAGAGGGGCCTTAAGGGTGTTCACCCTCACGCTCTGCCTGAGGGGTCTGACCATGAACTCCCAGAACTCGTCGGTGTCCTCGAGGTTTGAGTAGCGCCCGTAGAACTCCGGATTCGCCTCCTTAATGATCTCCCTTGCTCCCATTCAATCACCTCACGAACCATCCGAACATGCAGAATCACGCCGGGTCATATGTCAGGAACGAACTGCGCCATCCACCTGCCGTCGGGCAGTTTCTCGATCCTCATGTCGTGGTAGGTTATCGCCTTGACCTCCTCCTTTGGCTCGTGCCTCCCCGGGTCGAGGGGCTCGCCGCAGGCCTTGGCCCTCAGCCTGTAGCCGTCCCCCTTTTCCTCTATCTCGACTTCAACGTCGCCGAAGACCAGTCCCTCCATGTCGTGGAGCACTAAGAGTTCTTCAAGGAATGAGTAGAGGAGGGCCTCCAAGTCCTCCTCCTCAACCTCCACCGCCCTGCACTCCCGCGGCTCCACGCGCTCGACGTTCACCATCACGTCGAAGAGGCCCAGAGCAACGGCCTCGAACGCCTCCTCGAGGGTCGAACCGTAGCCCCTAACTCCCACGTCAGCCGTGTGCTCGTAGTGCTCCCATGCTCTCATCGTCTCAACTGCCCAGGGCAAGGTTCACCGCGGTCTCGGCTATGACGTCCATCGGGTCTATGAGGGGAACGGCGAGGTCGTCGGGTTTCAGCGCGACGCTGACCTCCGTGCAGCCGGCTATGATGCCGTCCACCCTCTTCTCAAGCTCCCTCGCCACCCTGAGGAGGAGCTCCCTGCCGCGAGTCAGATCCCCTGCCTTCACACCACCGTATATGCCCTCCATGACGAGCCTCTGGCCCGTTCTGTCTGGCGTCGCAATGGCTATCCCCCTCCTCAGGAGGGCGTGGTGGTAGACGAGCCCCTTGATGGTTCCGTCGGTGGCGAGCAGGCCCACCTTCTTCAGCCCCATCTCCTCTATCTTCTCCGCGGTCTTCTCGACCATGCTGACGAGGGGGATCCGTATCGCCCTCTGAATGTCATCAGCGAAGAAGTGGGCGGTGTTGCACGGCATTATAACGAAGTCCGCACCCCAGCTCTCGAGCTTCTTCGCACCGTCTATGAGCTCGGGCCTCGGGTCCTCGCCCTTCCCGAGGATGTAGGCAGTTCTGTCCGGGATCTTGGGGTCGTTGTAGATGATGATGCGCGGATGGTCTTGGTCTTTCTTGGCAGGGGTCTTCTCGACTATCCTCCTGAAGAGCTCAGCTGTCGCGAGCGGGCCCATCCCGCCGAGTATTCCGATTACCTTCTCGTCATCCGTCATTCTCATCCCTCCATCCATACCGTATCGTCTCCAGTGTAGTTAAGCTTAACCACGAAGAGCCTGAATGGCTCATCACGCTCGTTGATCACCCAGTGAACGGTCCCCGGCTTAACGAGGAATACGTCGCCGGGCTTCGCAAGGTGCTCTGTCTCTCCGATGCCGAGTCTCGCTTCTCCACTCAGTATGCAGAACAGCTCGTACTGGCGGAGGTGATAGTGCTTCTTAACCCTCTCCCCCGCCTTAACCTCGACTATCTGGGCGTACGAACCCTCGGGCAGCTCACCCTCGAAGAGAGGGAGCTTTCGGTAGGTTCCGCGGTCCACGAGCTTCCTTATCTCGGCCTTCATGGGTGTGGGTTTGAGATGAAAGATAAAAACGTTGCCTACAGCACGTATCCCAACGGGAGGTCGAAGCCGCATCTTTTCGACTTCTATCGAAAGGCTCAAAAGACTTTTATACAGAACCATCCCACGTTTCAGGGATAAGCTCCAATGGTGGTGAGCATGGAGGAACTTGAAAGAGCCTTGAAATGGGCTGAGGAAAATCTAAAGGCCGAGTACGTGGAGCTTCGCTACGAAGATCTGATGAAGACGACCCTGAGCCTGAAAGATGGGGTCTTCAACAGCTTCACGGGAAAGCTTCATCGCGGAATAGCCATAAGGGTCTTGGCCGATGGGGCATGGGGCTTTGCCTCAACCAGCGACCTGAACAACATCGAGAAGAAGATAGAGGAGGCCTACAGGCTGGCCAGGGCGGCGGCTCAGACGAAGAGGGAGAAGATCCAGCTGGCGGAGGTGAAGCCGGTCGAGGACTTCGTGAAGAGCAGGATGCGCGTTAAACCGAGGGATGTGGACATCGAGGAGAAAGTTAAGCACCTGAGGGAGCTCGAGAAGCTCCTGAAGGAGGACAAAACCGTGAAGAGCGTTCAGATTCGCTACGAGGACGGCGGCGGGAAAAAGCTTCTTCTAACGAGCGATGGCACGAGGGTAGAGTGGGACTACAACTACCTCTACCAGGGAGCCCACGTCACCGGAAAAGCCGACGGAAAGCTTGCGATGGCGAGGGACAGCGTGGGAGCGGTTGACTACGGCTGGGAGCTCATGACGGAGATAGAGCCGAACGAGAAGGTGAAGGAGAGGCTCCTCAGGAAGATGTACAGCCAGCTCAAGGGTGTCGCGCCGAAGCGCGGCGAGTGGCCGATCGTTGCCGGTCCGATCGTCGTTGGAATAATCGCCCACGAGGCCCTTGGCCACCTCGCCGAGGCCGACCTGACGATAAACTCTCCGTTCAAAGACCTCCTCGGCAAGCAGATAGCTCCCGAATACGTCACGATGAGCGAGCGCTACGTCGAGGGCGGCTTCGGAAACGACAAGTACGACGACGAGGGAGTTCCGGTTAAGGACATTCACATCATCGAGAACGGAACACTCAAGGAGATAATGCTCAACCGCGAGTACGCGGCGAAGTGGGGCATGGAGCCGAACGGCCACGCGAGGGCCGAGAGCTACCGCTACCCGCCGATCATCAGGATGCGCAACACCGTCTTCGAGCCCGGCGACCACTCCTTCGAGGAGCTCATCGAGGACATCAAGTTCGGCTACTACGTCGTCGACTTCCGCGGCGGCCAGGCCCAGCTCA
>JAADEC010000082.1 GCA_013153595.1 Thermococci archaeon
AGAAGGTCCGCGAGAACATCGAGAAGATCAACCCGAAGGCGGTCGTCATCGACGGTGCCTCACCGCTCTACGTGGACAAGCCGGAGCTCATCAAGGGCAAGCGCGTTCTCGTCGTCGAGGACGGTCCGACGCTCACCCACGGCGGCATGAAGTACGGAGCAGGCTACATCGCGGCCAAGAAGTACGGCGCCAAGGAGATAATCGACCCGAGGCCCTACGCAGTCGGCTCGATAGTTGACACCTACAAGAAGTACAGCCACCTCGACGTCATCCTGCCCGCCATGGGCTACGGTGCCAAGCAGATCAAGGAGCTTGAGGAGACCATAAACAGGGCCGATGCCGACGTCGTCGTCATAGGCACCCCGATCGACCTCAGGCGCGTTGTCAAGCTCAACAAGCCTGCCGTCCGCGTCCGCTACGAGCTCGAGGAGATCGGCGAGCCGAAGCTCAAGGACGTCCTCGAGGACTGGCTGAAGAAGTGCGAGAAGCTCAAGAAGTGAACGTGAGGGGATTTCACCCCTCCTTTTCTTTCAGAATCTCCCAGTCTGCCCGGGCGTTTAATAGGCCTCGAAGCTACCTCCTTCGTACTTTCTCTCTTCGTACTTTCCGTTGGCCTTGACGACCAGGTAGTACACGATGACGCCGATGAGCCCGAGGAAGACGACCACTATGACCCAGATCAGTTTCTCGGTGTCTGGCATCTTCTTCTGGTTCGTGAATATGTCGTATATCGCCCAGACCGTCAGGGCTATTCCCGCGAGGACCAGCACGAGGGCGAGCATCCACAGAACCCCGAATATCCCGAACAGTCCAAAAATTCCCGCGTCCATGGTATACCCCCTGTTAGAGTACACCGCTTATCATATAAAAACGTTTTTATCAGACGGTAAACTTTTTAGGGGTGATGAAGTATTGAGCATGTCCGGGGAGTGCCGCTGAGCGCGGAGCCGATGAACTCGGGCGGGTTATTACCCCCTTTTGCCTCATCCTGCCGACCATGAGCTTCGGTGGCTGCTCCGCAAACGTGAGAACTCGCACTTCTCAAGGTTTATAAATGGATGAGAACCGCGGGTTCTCACTCTCCCACGACCTGCACGATAACGCGCCTGTGCCTCGGCCTCACATCGAGCTCGACGAAGAATATCTGCTGCCAGGTCCCGCGGACGAGCCTTCCGTTCACGACGGGAAAGCACTCGCTCGCCCCGAGGAGGGTCGCGCGCAGGTGGCTGTGGGCGTTGTCGTCTATTCTGTCGTGTAGGTAGCCTTTTCCTTTGGGGATCAGCTCCCTGAGCGCTCGCCTGAAGTCATCGAGGAGGCCCGACTCGTGCTCTATCGTTACTATGGCCCCCGTGGCCCCGGGGACGAAGACGAGGACGTGGCCGTTCTCTATCCCCGACTCACCAACCACCCTCTCAACATCAGCCGTTATGTCCACGAGGTCTATCTCGCCATCTGTTGAGAAGTGAAGTTCGGCCGTGTGGATCATCCCATCACCTCCAACAGCTTCCTGACCTTATCGACGACCTCCATGGGGTTCCTCCCGAAGACGTAGACGAGGGGCTCCACGCCCCTTCCGCCCTCATCAACGACGGCATCGTACTGAGCCTCCCTGAAGGGCCGGGCTATCTCAGCTATGGCATCCCCTTCATTTAGGCCGCCCGTTCTGACGCGCGCCACCCTAAACCCCGCCAGTTTGAGTGCGTTCTCCACGTCCTCCCCGTGCCTCAGGTTTATGACGCTCCTGATCTCCGGCCTGAACTTCATGACCTCCAACACTATGCCTGCCATGAACCTGCTGGCTCCGAACTCGGGCGGAAGTGCGAAGGCCCTTCCCTTAACCGCCGTTATCCTTCCCGGGATGGCCGCGACGTCGCTGGTGTCCTCCGCCCCTCCAACAGCGTAGACGAAGTTGCTCCTGACCTCAGGTATGAGGGGAGCTATAACGTCCACGACGCTGTCGAGCGCGAGCTGGAGGGAGTGCAGGACGTTCGGTCTCTCCTCCTCGAACTTCATTATCCTGGAGCACGCTTCCTCGGGTATCCCAGCGTACCTGGAGTAGTCCCCGCATAGGACCCCCCGTCTGAACAGCTCCATGAGCCTTTGAGACAGCATGGCTATTCCGTCCTCCTTCCTGCCGCCGAGGGCTAAGAAGCTGGCCACCTCCTCTATGATGGGCGTTAGCTCCTCCCTGACTTCGGGTGGAGGCGACCGGTAGTTCCCGGCCAGGTACTTGCTCACCATAGTCTGAGTGGTTCCGAGGTACCGCGCTATGTCGCCCTGCTTCATCCCCATGGAGTACATCCTCTCGGCCATCTTGGCCCGTATGAACGGCATCAACTCCTCGGCTATGTAGAGACAGGGTATCCTCACGGCACCACCCTCCCCCTATTCGTGGGAAGTTCTTATTAGGATTTGCCTGGCCGGTCCGACTCGGCTGACGTTTACAGCTCAATGTTTAAGCAAAGCTTAAAAAGGGCCTCCATTTTACATGGGGAGGGCTTGTATGGACAAGACGGATTGGATCGGTAGAGACGTTGTGAGCATGCGTGATTTCTCCAAGGAGGATATAGAGTTCGTTCTTGACGTGGCAGAGGCTCTGGAGGATGAGCTCGGGAAGAAGGGTTCGCTCGACTACGCCAGGGGAAAGATCCTCGCCACCCTCTTCTACGAGCCTTCCACGAGGACGCGCCTGAGCTTTGAGAGCGCCATGCACAGGCTCGGGGGTTCGGTTATAGGTTTCTCCTCGGCATCTTCAAGCAGCGTCAAGAAGGGGGAGAGCCTGGCCGACACGATAAGGACCGTCGAGCGCTACAGCGACGTCATAGTCCTCAGGCATCCTCTGGACGGGGCGGCGAGGCTTGCGGCCGAGGTTGCGAGCGTTCCTGTGATAAACGCGGGGGACGGGAGCAACCAGCACCCGACTCAAACGTTGCTCGACCTCTACACGATAAGGCGCGCGTTCGGAAGGATAGACGGGCTGACCATAGGTCTCCTCGGCGACCTCAAGTACGGAAGAACCGTTCACAGCCTCGCGGAGGCCTTAGCGTTCTACGACGTCGAGCTCTATCTCATCTCGCCCGAGATACTCAGGATGCCAAGGCACATAGTCGAGGAACTGCGTGAGATGGGTGTCGAGGTTCACGAGTCCACGAACCTCGAGGAGACGGTTCCCAAGCTGGACCTGCTGTACGTGACGAGGATACAGCGCGAACGCTTCCCCGACGAGGAGGAGTACATGAAGGTCAGGGGAAGCTACCAGGTCAACGCGGCCGTTCTGAGGAACGCTAAGGAATCCCTGAAGGTTATGCACCCGCTGCCGCGCGTGGACGAGATACACCCTGAGGTCGACGGGACGGGGCACGCGCTCTACTTCGATCAGGTGTTCTCAGGGATCCCCGTCAGGATGGCCCTCCTCGGTCTCACGCTTGGAGTGCTCTGAGGTGATCGTGATGGCTCCGCAGAACCTTAAGGTTGAGGTTATCTCTGAGGGGACGGTCATAGACCACATACCCCGCGGGAACTGGCTAAAGGTCGTCGAGATACTCGGACTGACGGAATCGAACTCTGGGACCCTTTTAATAGCCTCGAACGTCCCGAGCAAGAAGCTTGGCCGGAAGGATATAGTCAAGATAGAGGGGAGGCACCTAACCGAGGAGGAGGTCAACAAGATAGCCCTGATAGCCCCGAAGGCGACGGTCAACATAGTGGAGGACTACAGGATAGTCGAGAAGTTCACGGTCGAAGTCCCCGACTTCGTCGAGGGAATACTGCGCTGCCCGAACCCGAGGTGCGTCAGCAACCACGAGGCGGTTTCGCCGAAGTTCCACGTGGTCTCGAGGGACCCGCTCAAGCTCCGCTGCCATTACTGCGAGAGGACGGTTGAGGGGGACGACATACTGAAGAACCTCTGAGGGATTCAGGTGGGCGGCCCTTTCAGTCCCGATGAACTGGCGGAGATCGTTAGGAGGATAAGGCGGGAGGGCGGACTCCCTGACAGCCCATTCAGGATAGACGAGGTTCGCTACGAGCCTCAGGGCGACAAGCTGTTCATAATAGCCCACGACAGAACCGACAAGAGCATCATCATAGGGAACAGCTACGTGATCGGAAAGCTCAGGGAGGAGCTCGGTGTAAGGCAGCTGACCGTCTACTCCACGCTGGACCTCATGATCAAGAGGAGGAAGCTTGAGGAAGCGGAGGGACTCGTTAGGGGGACGCCCCTTGAGTTTCTCCTCCCGATAATCGAGGCCGAGAAGGGCTTTCCGCCCCGCAGGTGGCCGCCGGTCAGAGGGGACGCTGACGCATTACTCTTCCTCAGCTTCAACGCGAGGGCCCTGATGGGGTTCGCGGAGAGGCTCGGTCTGAGGACGCGGGTGGTCGGGATCGAGCACACGTTTCCGAGGATGGAGTACGAGGTGATCGACGCTCCGATTCGCTGGCTCTTCTTTCCTGAGGAGGAGGGTCTGGCAGGGTTAGCCTCCGAGGAGGGCTTCAGGCTCGTCCTCGCGGACTTCGGGAGACCCCTCGTGAGCGCTGGCGGGGTTTTCCTCCTCAATCCCTTCCGTCTCCTCCACATCGGCTTCTTCGAGCTCAAGTACCTCTTCGGCTTCGAGAGGCCCGCCGTGTTCGAACCCCACGACCTGATAGAGTTTATAACCTCCCTGACGTACGACGGTCTGATGGAGTCCGCTGATGGGGCGAGGATACTCTGGAGGATGCTGAGGAGGCGCTGGAAGGGGAGGCGCGGAAGATGAAGGAAGACACCGCATCAACGTCAGGGAAGATCGTGGTTGGAATAGTCGGGAAGATAGCCGCCGGAAAGACGACGGTGGCAAAGTTCTTCGAGGGGAGGGGGTTCTGCAGGGTGAGCTGCAGCGAGCCCCTCATTGACCTCCTGACCCACAGGGTCGAGGGCTACTCGTGGGTTCCGGAGCTCCCGGAGAGGCGCGAGCCCACGAGGGAGAACCTCATAGAGTTCGGCAGGTACCTGAAGGAGAGATACGGCGGGGACGTCCTGATAAGGCTCGCCGTGGACAAGAAGCGGAACTGCGGCAGGATCGTCATAGACGGCGTCCGCTCGCGGGAGGAGGTCGAGAGCATCAAATCGCTCGGCGGGCGGGTGATATACGTAGAGGCGCCGGCCGGGGTGAGGTTCGAGAGGCTCGTCAGGAGGGGGGCCGCGAAGGACAGGGGGATAAGGAGCTTCGAGGACTTCAGGGCCATGGACGACGAGGAGGAGAGGCTCTACCACACCTCACGCCTGAAGGAAGTGGCCGACTACGTCATCGTCAACGATGGGACGCTCGAGGAGCTGAGGGAGAAGGTTGAGGCCATAATGGGCTCCATCCTACAGAGCCGTTAGTATGGCCCCCAAGACTATAAGCACCGCCCCCACGGCGGTCTTCACGTTCATCCTGCTCCCGAGGATTATCCACGACAGGAATATCGCTATGGCGACGCTCGTTTTGTCTATGGCCACGACAGCCGGAACGCGGCCTGCCTTGACCGCCATGAAATAGAAGAGCCACGAGAGGGCGCCAGCAAGGCCTGAGAGGGCTATGAGCGTCAGGGAGCGCGCGTCTATGCTCCCCACACCCTTCAGGACTCCAGTCGTTGCCGCGACGGCCACGAGGAACACGGCCATTATCACGGCCCTGACCGCGGTCGCGAGTGTTGAGTCGACGTCCTTAAGCCCGAGCTTCCCGAATATCGGGACGAGTGAGGCGAAGAGCGCGGCGAGGATCGCGTAGAGGATGTATGTCTTCATGGGATCACCGGGAGGATAATCGTCTCAGCGTTTAGAAAGGTTGTGGTGGGAGAAGGTATTATATAACGTGAGTTGTTAATCATGATTTTTATCCTTATTTATCTTTTGGGCAATATTTATTATAGAACTTTACATTTAGCCATGATATTAGCCAATATATTGTTATCATAACGAATAATACTACAATTACAACTACAAACGCAAGCTTTAATCCTCTCATTTTATATGTTAGCAACCAAGTTATTATTAATAAAACTACTAGCCTCCAATGGGATTTCAAAATGTTTATGGACTTCATTATATTTGCCTTTAATATACT
>JAADEC010000042.1 GCA_013153595.1 Thermococci archaeon
AGTTAGGTCATAGAATTTTGCAGTGGCGAGGATTATGGCGTCGTTGGGTAGTAGGCCATAATTCAGAACAAACTCAAAGGCCTTTTCTTCTATTTCTTCAGTGAGGGGAAGCTCTGAGAAATTGTCCCTGAGATAGATATAAACTTTTTTAAGTTTATCCCTGTGTTTTCTAATCTCCTCAGAATTGCTCCTCAGTGTGAGGTAGCTCTTACCGGTGACGAGTTTCAGAAAAATAAACAGGACCTCGCTGAAAATTATTGGGTTTATAAAATTCGGATTGTCTTCAATTGACTGAAGCACTTGCTTAGCAATGGGATTGCCCTTTAGAGCCTCAATAATAACCGATGAATCAACCAAAGAGCTCCTCATAGGCCTCCAACCTCAGCTCCTTGGCACTCTTCTCGCTTTTTACAATGCCAAACACATCGTCGATGGTGACCCTCGGTCTCCTCTTTCCGCCTTCAAACGCCTTAACCAAGGCCTTTACCTCCCGTTCAAACAGCAGTTCCATACCATCAGGAACGCGAATCCGAAGGGTTATCTCCCCCATTCCTTTCACCTACATCAAATTGTTACCTTTTTTCCTCAAAACACTTTCTAAATCAATCTGACCTTGACCCCATCCCCAACCTTAAGCCCGAGCCTCTCGCTCGCGCTCCCCTGATTGACGGCAATCTCAAGGTAGTCGTGGCTTCCGGGCAGGGCCAAGAGCTCGCCGGGCTTAACCCGCCCGTATGCGCTCAGGTAGGGAATCCTCAGCCCGAAGTCAGGGAGCTCAACCTCCCTGAGCCTCCCGTAGTTCTCGAGGTTCAGGATGACGTTGCCGAAGTCGTCGACGTAGATTACCCTCAGAACCCAGAGGTCGCCTTCCCTCCTCGGCTCGATGTCGATCTTGATCAGCGAGTCGAGCGGGATCTCGCGGGCAAACTCCTCTGGAGAAACCCCCTTCTCGATGAGCGCGCCGGCCGGTCCGAAGACGTCCCTTCCGTGGAAGGTCGAGCTTATCCGCCAGCCTGTGAAGCGCCTAACCCTCTCGAGGTCTATCTCCCAGGCGCACCTTGCCTTTACGTGCTTGAGCGGGAGCGTCGCCAGCCCGTTGTCGGGAACGACGAGCCATTGATCGCCTTCTATGATTACCGCCTTCCTCTCGGTTCCGACGCCGGGGTCTATGACGCCGACGTGAACCGTGCCCTCCGGGGAGTACTTTACCACCTGCTCAATGACGAAGGAGCCCTCGATGACGGAGTGCCTCGTAACAGCGTGGGTGACGTCGACGAGCCTCGCCTTCGGGTTGACGCGGAGCATCGCCACCTTCATCTCGCCCACGTAGGGAGAGCTCAAACCGAAATCGGTCGTCAGCGTTATCATCCTATCCCCCCTCTGGTTTGAGCTAAGCCTTTTAAGAGGTTTGCCGGTTAGGTATGGCGTGGATAGAGATGATCGCCGTGCTGAGACTCGGTCACAGACCGGAACGGGACAAGAGGATAACCACCCACGTGGCCCTCACCGCAAGGGCCTTTGGAGCCGATGAAATAATAATAGCGGCTGAAGAGGACGAACACGTGAAGGAGAGCGTGGAGGACGTCGTGAGGCGGTGGGGAGGACCATTCAGGATAGGGTTCAACCCGAACTGGAGGAGGATCCTCAGGGAGTGGCGCGGGAGGGGCGTGATAGTCCACCTGACCATGTACGGGATTCACGTAGACGACGCCGTGCCGAGGATCAGGGATGAGTTGAAGGAAGGGAAGGACCTCCTCATCGTCGTCGGCGCCGAGAAGGTTCCCAAGGAGGTCTACGAGCTGGCTCACCACAACGTGGCGGTCGGAAATCAGCCGCACAGCGAGGACGCGGCTCTGGCGGTCTTCCTCGATAGGCTCCTTGAAGGGGAGGGGCTGAGGAAGGAGTTCGAGGACGCGAGGCTGAGGATAGTTCCCCAGGAGCGGGGAAAGAAGGTCGTGGAGCTTTAGGAGGGAGTGTGATGCTCAACAGGTACAGGGCAAGCTTCAGGCGCTACCTCGAGGCTCTCGTCAGGCCCTTAGCAAGGGCTGGGGTCACGCCGAACCAGATAACCGCCGTCGGGCTCATCATAAGCCTGGTGGGGGCCTACTTTTTCTACAGGGGAGAACAGTTAGTGGGGGCTCTGGTGCTCCTCTTAGGCTCCCTCGTGGACGCGCTCGACGGAACCCTCGCGAGGATGACCGGGAAGTCTTCGAGGGTCGGGGCGTTCCTCGACTCGACGTTCGACAGGATAAGCGACGGGGCGGTTCTGTTTGGCATAGCCCTCGGGGGGCTCGTGAGCTGGAAGGTCGCGTTTTTAGCTTTCATGGGGAGCTACCTCGTGAGCTACGAGAGGTGCAGGGCCGAGCTGGCGGGCTCAGGGAAGCTCGCCGTCGGGATAGGCGAGAGGGCGGAGAGGCTCATCGTCATAATAGTCACGGCCCTCTTCGGCTACGTTAGGTACGGTGTTTACATCGTTGCCATCATAGCGTGGATAACGGTGTTCCAGAGGATGGTCGTGGCCTATGGGAGGCTCAGGGAGGGGAAAAGCTGAACGCAGGTGAACCGTGAAAGGAGGACGAGGACCGTGCCGAGCAGCCGGGCGGGGGATGAGGAGATTCGCTACCCCTGACGTGTGATGAGCCCTGCCGTTTCTGACCCTGCCTTTATCTCGGCCGCTATGCTTTCCATCAGCTTCCTCCGGCAGGAGTCGCAGAAGCCCATGGGCCTGAGGTCCCACTCCTCTATCGTCGACGGGGGGTTCATGACGCACTCGTTCGAGCAGTGAGAAAGCCCGAAACCGTGACCGAGCTCGTGAAGGACGCCCTTCAGTATCCTCCTGCGCAGGAGGTTCTCGTTTCCATCCTCGAAGGGCTTTATGGACAGCATCATTATCTTGAGCCCGCCGACGTCGCTCTGCATCCCCAGGAACTTCTCGTACACGTGAAAGCTCGGGTTCCGGGAGAACAGGGGAAAGGCCATGAGGGCGAGTATCTTGTTCATGACGACACCGTTCTCGGAGTTGTTGATCTCGGCGACGAGCCGCGCGTGGAGGGTCTCCCTCACCGCCTCAAGCGGGTAACCCCTGACGTTTCCCTCCTCCGTCCGAACGCTTATCAGGTACTCCGGCCCCACCTCTGTCTTTCCGAGGTAGAGGAACCTAACGGGGATCCCGGAATCCACGAAGTACCTGTTGGCGCTGTCGAATATCTCGAACACGAGATCCCTGTCGAGGAACCTGCCGACGTATGTAGCGCCCACGTACTCAACGTTTCTCTGCATCACGGGTGATGATGGAGGGTTATTATTTAACGGTTTCGGGTAACGGTTTCGGGTAACGGTTTCGGTGCGGCGACCGAAGGTGACCGAAACTGTTTTTAAGCCGGTCCTGTAGTATGTGGTGGTGGGCGATGGCGTCCGCCCGAATAGGGCCCTGCCCTGATGACGCCTGTTCTCCATGGTTCAGGGGGTGATAACGTGCGCACCGACCTTGGAAAGTACGTTGACATCGAGAAGACACTGGAGTATCTGGCCATCAGGAGGCACCCGGACGGGGGTTACTGCTTCGCCAGGTACCTCGATGAGACCAACATAAACGACACCTACTACGCGGTCAAGACCCTGACCCTCCTCGGTGAGGAGGTGCCCGACGCGGAGAAGACACGGGAGTTCCTCTACTCGGGGATACAGAGGCAGACCGCGGTGGTTGCCATAGCAATGGCCATGGACGGACTGGCAACCCTTGGGGCGGGCGACCTTGCGAGAGAGAAGCTCGACATCGTTTTCACGAAGTATAACCCGCTTGAGGGGAAGTTCGCCGTTGGACTTGGAGGGAGTGAGGAGTTCGGTACTGCGACGCCTCTCGAGGCCACGTACTGGGTGACGAAGGCTCTCTCGGCCATAGGTTACCGGTTCAGCGACGAGGAGAGAGAGGCCATAAGGAAGTTCGTTATGCGCTTCAAGATGGGGGATGCCTACGGGGTGAAGCAGCCGACGACCACGATGACTTATCAGGCCATATTCTCGCTCAGAACCCTCGGTTACAGACCTCCCAAGACCCGGCACTTCAGAAACGTCGAGGTCTGCGGGGACTTCGGGGGCTTCACCGAGGTGCCCTTCAGCCTTCCCCCGTACCTGGAACCGACCTTCTACGCTCTGAGAGGGCTGGAGCTTCAGGGTGAGGGGGTAACCTGCTTCAGAAAGCATGTGCAGTTCATAAGAACCCTGCAGAACCCGAACGGAGGCTTCAGGAGGAGCCTCGAGCTCGGAATATCGAACTTCCAGAACACGTACAGGGCCCTGGCTTCCCTCGACGTCCTCCTTAGAATGAGGTAGGGACGTGCGTGGAATGAGTGCGGGGGCCGATGGCGCCGGTGTTAAGTCCAAGATGGACACCATAGGGCTCTACCTCAAGGAGGCGTTCAAGGAGCCCGGATGCCCGATCTGCAGGGTACTCGAGAAGTTCGAGAACGAGTGGATAGAGAACGTCCTCTACGAGCACGTCAACAGTCCATCGGTCAGAAAGAAGTTCCTCGAAAGCCTCGGCCTCTGCACGTACCACGCGTGGAGGGTCAGACACGTGGCCGCTTCGAATCCCCTCTACGGCCCCCTCGGCGTTGGAACCATCTATGAGCACATGCTGAGGGTCTACATAGAATCACTCGAAAAGGGGGAGAGCGTAAAGAGGGGTAAATGCCACCTCTGCTCCCTCGTTGAGGAGAAGGAGATGAGGACCATCGAGGAGGTGGCCCAGAGGTTCGACTACCTCATCGAAGCCTACGAGGAGTCCGAGGCGATACTTTGCAGCTACCACTACGACATGCTCATGGAGCGCCTGCGGGACAGGCCGGAACTCGCAGGGAAGCTGATGGAGATCCACGTAAGGAAGCTCAAAAACCTGCATTCAACTTTAAGGCGCTACCTGGACAGCTTCGACTACAGGTCAACCTACCAACCGACCAAGAGGGACATGGAGTCCGTTCCCGGTTCTATAGAGGCCCTCAAGGGCCGACCGATAGGCATAAACATCTGCAGGGCGAAGACCAGAGGGAAGGGGAAGAGGTTTGGGTTCATATAATCCTGAAGAGTGGTGAGAGGAGTTGGACACGTTCGAGATTAAGGTGTCAAAGGAGGAATTTCAGAGAGTAAAGGCGAGAAAGAAGGAGATAGAGAGACTGCTCAATGATACGGCCATCATAGAAAACGCCCTCAGGCTGATACGTCTCAACTACCTCCTCGAGAGACGGGATAAGCTGAGGATGAAACTGCAGGAGGTCGAGGAGCACTACAGGTCGCTGGTGGAGTTCCAGGAGAGGGCCCTCAAGGATAAGGAACTTTTCAAGGAGTTGAGGGTGGAGCTCAGCTCGGAGAACGCCAAGCTTAGGAAGATGCTGGAGGAGAGGAACTGTGAAGATCGTGGTTCGCCCTGAGAGGGGATGGGGAAAGGTAACCCTCAACGTGACCGACGACAGCTGGAGAAAGCTGTGCGAGCTGGCCGAAAGGTACAAGTTTCGACTGGATGAGCTCATCCTGCTCGTGATAAACGGAGAGATAGATGGGAGCGAACCGCCAGGAGAGAGTGGAACTGACATCAAAGAACTCGAAGACGAGATAGAGGAGATGGAGAAAAGACTCTACGAGATAGAGGGGAAGTGGTCCCCGCTGAAGTTCAAGGCCTACTACATAGCACTCGACAACCAGAACCTGGCCATACAGCTGTCCGGCATGATAGCCGAGAACAGGAGGCTCAGGAAACAGCTCAAGCTCAAACAGAGGGACTTCTCAGATATAGAGGAGCTCATGCACTACTACATGGGGTTTGAGAGCATTGAGCATCCCTGACGAGAGGGAACACCTCTTAGAGAGGCGAGAGAGTTCAGCGAATAATGGACAGGTACCTCGGAAAGGCGGGCAATAGAAGCAGACGCCGTGGAGGATGTGAACCCCAGAGGGAATAACCCCGACACGGGAAAAGCTTTTAACCTCACTGGCCAACCCCGTCCGGTGGAGAAGGATGGGAGAGATAGCGGTCGGTCAAATAGTCAAGAGAAAAGCA
>JAADEC010000039.1 GCA_013153595.1 Thermococci archaeon
TAGTGGTTGACCCGCCGAGGAAGGGGCTGAGGGAAACGGCCGAATCCCTGGTGAAAAGCGGCGTTGAGCGGGTCGTTTACGTCTCCTGCAACCCGGAGGCCTTCAGGCTCGACTATGCGAACCACATAAGGAAGGCCTACAGGATTGACGGGGCGGTCCTCGTCGATATGTTCCCCAACACACCCCACGTCGAGGCCGTGATCCTGCTTGTGAGGATCTGAGAGGGCGGGCTGAGAAAAGTTAGACTAAACAGAACTCAAACCGCCTTCCAGAACGGATCTTTCCTTGCCTTCACCTTCGCGGTCATCTTAAGCGCCCTTATGTCGGTCTCGTCGAGCTCGTCCCTGAGCCGTTTTGCGAGCGTTACGACGTCGTTTCTGCTTAGATCCACGTAGAGGACGTCGCCGGGGTGAATGTGCCTTCCAACCATAGCTCCTTCGATGGCAACCGCTACCGCGTCGCCCCTCCTCGCCTCCTGAACGAAGTCGTTCTTGTTCTTGATCGACTTGATGACGCCGACCTTCTCACCGTTTTCTTTGATCAGCGCAACGCCGGGCCTTATCCTGCCCTCGAGGACCTCGACGCCGACTATGGCGGGCTTGCTCCTCCTGAAGACGTAGCGCTCGTCAGGATAGAGCTTGATGACGCCAGGGAAGGTGACGTTCTTGAGGAGCTCGCGCTTCTTCTTCTCCTCCTCTGCCTTCACCCACGCCTCGTAGTCCTCAATGAGCTTGTAGATGATGTTGCCCGTGAATATCGGAACACCCTTGGCCTTGGCGACCTCTTTAGCGTCTTCGTTCACCCTCACGTTGAAGCCGAGGATAACGCCGTACTTCGGCTCCTCCTCGCGAACGCTTAAAGCTTCCATGACGTCCGTCTTGCTGATGTTTCCAACGTCTGCCTTCCTTATCGGGATCTCCTTCTCCTGGAGCTCCTTACTTATGGCCTCGAGTCCACCTATGGTGTCTGCCTTGACGATGACGCCCACCCTTCCGGTGTCCACGACGACGCTCTTTATCTGGCCGAGTATCTCCTCCCTTGCCCTCTCGATCTCGTCCTCGGAACGGGCCGCTATAACGGGGGAACCCGCCAGGGCCTCGTCAAGCCCGGGGGCCGCTATCTTTATACCCGCCGCCGCCGTTACCTCGTCCACCTGATCGAAGCGGAAGCGCGGGTCGCGGATCTCGTCGAGGGGCTTCGGCTTGAGGAGCGCGCGGATTTTCGTGACTATCGCCCTGTCCTTTCCGCCGACGACTATTGTATCGTCCTTCCTCAGCGTTCCGTCGTAGATGATGACATCTATCGTCGTCCCGAGGCCGAGTTCCTCCCGAACCTCAAGGATCGTGCCCCTCGCCGGCCCTTCAACCTCTATCTTGAGCTTCTGCTCGAGGTACTTCTGGCTGAGACCCGCTATGAGGACGAGAAGCTCGGGAACGCCTATGCCGTACTTCGCTGAGATGGGAACTATGGCCAGCTCGCGCGTGAAGTCCTGGACGCGGTCGAAGCGGTTGGCCTGAAAGCCCATCTCGTAGAACTTTCCGATGAGCTCCCATAGCTTGGTTTCGAGCTCGTTCTGGGCCCTCTGATCCTGCTTCTTGATGTTGACAAGGAAAGGTTCGTCCTCCTCGATTACCCAGCCCTTTATCCTGTCTATCTTGTTGGCGGCGACTATAAACGGCGTTCTGTTCCTCCTGAGGATATCTATGCTCTCAATCGTCTGGGGCTGGAAGCCCTCGTTGATGTCAACGACGAGAACCGCCAAATCGGCAAGGCTCCCTCCCCTCGCGCGCAGGCTCGTAAACGCCTCGTGGCCGGGGGTGTCTATGAAGAGCAGACCCTGGAGCTTTATCTCGCCCTTCCAGAGCTTGATGAGCGGTCCGGCGAGCTCCTTAACGACGTCAATCGGAACCTCTGTAGCGCCGATGTGCTGGGTTATCCCGCCAGCTTCTTTGCCAGCGACGTTCGTTCTCCTTATCCGGTCAAGGAGTGTCGTCTTTCCGTGATCAACGTGTCCGAGAACCGCTATGATGGGCTGCCTTATCCTCCTCATGAGCATCACCGGGGTAAACTCTCGGGTCTGCTTTTAAAGGGTTCGGACCCGTCCCGTCCGATGCTGGGGCAAAAACCCCCAAACGATGGGCAAACCGGGACAGGAAGGAACAGGGAGATCAAAAAGTTGGAAGGTAAAGCCAAAAACATAGGCACCAGCGCCTGAAAAGGACTCTAAGAACCCTGCTGGTCACCGTCTAAATGCTTCCCGCTAATCTCCTTACCTATCTCCTCCATCCAGGCGAGGTACCTCCTAGCCACCTCAGCGTTGTATGGCCCATCGTAGCTCAGCTTTCCGCCTTCGAGGACTATCATCTGGTCTATCCCGAGGTTCAGGGGTATGTGGCTGGCCACCACGAGGGTTGTGTCCTCGGGTAGCTCCGAAAGGGCCTTGGCTATTATTATCCTGCTGTCCGCATCGAGACCGCTGAACGGCTCGTCCATCAGGATGAGCTCCCTCCCGCTCGCCAGCGGTTCTATCATGGATACCCTCCTTCTGAGGCCCTTTGAAAGCTCGCCTATGCGCTTGAACAGGTGCTCCTCAAGACCAAGGAGCTTGACGGCCCTTTCAACGCTCTTCGCACCGTAGGCATCGGATAAAAGCTCAACGACCGTCGAGAGCTTCAGCATGTAGGGCAGATCCTCGACGTCCCTGGAGTAGAGCATCCGCGAGTAGAGTTTTCCGCTCTCCCTGAACGGGTCCAAACCAAGGACCCTGACCTTCCCCGACGAGGGTCTCAGGAGACCGGAGAGGACACGGAGGAGCGTCGTCTTCCCAGAGCCGTTCGAACCAAGGAGGAGAATCCTGCCTTTCCTGATATTCAGATTAATGTCCTCGAGGGCGACGTTGTAGCGGAACCTAACGGTTAAATTGCTAACGGTCGCTACGGGCTCACTTCGTTCTGGCATCTACTACCACCACCGGACCGGTTTTGCTGTGCAACACCCTACATGTGGACGGAATATCAACCCTGACGTGGAAGTACATGAAAGGATCCTTGCGATCGAGCGTGAACGTCAGCGCCCTCCTGTTCTTGAAAACCCTTCCATCCATAGTCACGATCTCCAGCGTGTACTGTTTATCAGAACACTGCAGGCCACGGATCTGCACGTTTACCGTGGTCTTCCCGGGTCTAAGCGGCCAGAAAACGTCAAAACTGTAGATGACATCGCGGTGTGACACCCGGGAAAAGCTGAGAAGATCGTTCAGGGAGTCAAGCTCTATCTTCGCATGCATTGACGATTTTAGAGGTGCCCAGTATGACAGACCAACCGCAGAGGCAACGGCGGACAGGGCTATTGATACGACGAACACAAGCGCGAGAATTTGCTTCCAGTTCATATTATCATCCACCTCCTGTGGAATGAAACGCTCATGAAGGCCACCAGGCTGGCCGATATGCCGAGGTACACCCACACGGTCCGCCACTCAAAGCCCAGCTTGCCCGAGAGCCCAAACGCAATCAGAAGGGTAAAGATCAGTGCGAGGTCTATCCTTCCCCACAGGATGTACGTTGAGTACACTGCAACGATCAGCATCAGCAGCAGAGAAATCAGCATGCTTGAGAGGAGCAGGATATATGTCATGCGTATCCCTGAGAGCCAGTTCCTGGAAACTATCAGGAGGGGAAGGAGCGAAGAGACGAAGAGAGGAATGAGAAAAAACAGGGAGAGCAAAAGGCCCTTAAGGGCCAGAACCACAGGTCCCGAACGTTCCCTAAAGAGTAGAGGAACGAAGGATACCCTTTGCCGATAGATAAAAGGAAAGAGGGCTATTATGACGGCCACCGCATAGACTGCGGATATCAGGGTTGACCTCAGCCATACGAGCCGTCCGAAGAGATCGGATATGCGCTCTCTGAGGCTTACGTACTGCTCAGCGTAGTAGCTTGGCGGTTTCTCAGATATCTGACCGCTGAGGTATCCCGGGGTTCCGAGTATGGGTGTTACCATCCCACCTATGATGGAAGCCCTGTAGATGGAGTTAGCGCTTATGTATGCCGTTACGGAGCCTATCAGGACTGCCGCAAGGATGACTGCCAAGATCTCAACGAGGAGGTAATCGGAGAGGGAGCCTTTTATCATGTTCTTCATTTTTTTAGCCTCCTGAGGAGGGGTGTTAGGGTTAGGGTGAGTATGAGGGCTGGGCCGCAGATGTGCCTGCTCTCCTTACTGTGAGTAGTGGAAGTTTGAGTGCCTGCACTCGTGCCCGTCTTGGTCTGGCTTCCGTTAGCGGCTGACGAACTCACGATTCCTGCTCTTGAAGTGCTCGTCTTGGTTGTGGTAGTACTATTCAAAGCGGAAACATTAAACCCGCAGAGGCTGAGTTCGTTCTTGACAAGCGGGTAAATCCCGTCAAAATCCGTAATGTTGAATCCCGAGTAAACCTCACTGTTCAGTATGTGAACGAACCTCTTGAAGAGCTCATTCCCAAGCGCCGCCCTACACGTCCCAATCCTACCCCAATCCTTAAAAATCGTCACAGGCGTAAAGAACGACGGATCATACCTAACATGAAACCTATCCGTCGTCCCCATCTCAACCATCAGATAAGGCACATTAAACTCCTCAGCATACTTCCCCGGCAAAGGAACAACAAAGAGCAAAGTTTGATTAACATCCAAAGGCAACGTAGAGTCAATCACAAACCAAGTCCGGCCAGTATAATCAGCCATAGCAGGCAAGTACCCATTCGCCTTGTAAATTACCTGGGATATGAGCTTGGCTATCAGACTCTTATTACCCGTCCGAAGGAACTCACTCAACGTCTCATTCAAATAATCAGAGAGAGGAGTCCCATTAACCTCCGATGGATCATAATAACTGATCCAGGACGCTTTAAGTACGTACGGAGTGTTAACCGGCATTGAGAATTTTACAAAGCAGTACGTGCCGTTGAGAGTCTCGTTAACGTACGGGAGCCTAACACCATGCAGAGCGTAGAAACTGCTGGCAATGTACATGGGTCTACCAAGATACAACGCCTTCGGGAGGAGGATCCTGTCCACCAGCTTGATGGCGAGGGAGTTGATCAGCTTGCTCTCCTCCTGAACGTTGGCCAGTTTAGCCTTTTCAAGCACGGTCTCCACAACCCACGGGTTGGCTTTTAACTCGTTCACGAGCTCCCTCGTATTGTTAAGCACGATCCTGACAAACCTTTTCGGCTTAACATCAGGGTACCAGAAGGGCGTCATACTGCCAATGTACTTCCTCGTTCCATTGTCAAGCAGGTAACCCGCCCCGGTCCTCTTGTTTATCAGAATCTTTATCGTCATGTTCACAGGCCAGCCGAAGAGTTTAGGACTCACAGTACCATTACCACCGCCCGCGTAATCCTTCCAAATATAAGGAGAGTCAGTACCCATTGTAAGGTTCGTGAAGTTGAGCACCACCAGCTCGTAAGTCGAGTTGTAAGGTAAGTACGTTACTGTAGCGTTGTTGGTCATGAGCTCTACGGGCCTGTACTCCTGGTCGGGAGTCACGAGAGTAACGTTAATCACCGTCAAAGTCCCGTTCACCTTCTTGGCACTAAGCGTATGATAAACAGTCCCGTTGATCGTCACATTCCGAGTAAACCACTTATAAAGCACGGTCCTATTACTGTAAACCTTCACCCTCATAAACATGGTGTAATTAAGCGTGCCGTTAAACGAGGGAGGAGCACCATCCCCAACCCTCACAGGAACGTACGTACCATTCAAACCACTCACAGGACAATTCACCAGAACCTTACCAGTAATCGCAACCATATGAGTCGCATTAACCCAAACATACAGCGGAAACTGACTTAACGACAAGACTTCCCCACACTCCGGAAACGGGTAAGAAACCATCCTCAAACCCCTACTCAAAGGAAACAAATTAGTCTGAAAAGAAGGACGATTAACCGAAAACCCAACCACAGGCACAGACAACACAATCAAAACCAAAACCACAAACCCCACAAACCGCTTAACACTCCCCAACATTCACACCACCCCACACACGAACACCAACCCACAAACACCAACACACAAAACAACTTATAACACTTTCGCCAGTTGCTCTTCAGAAGGTAAATAGTTGCATAAATGATACTACTTGGAAAAGTGTAAAGGACAGGCCTTACGGCTCAACGGGGGTCAACCCCCTCCGGCGGGCGGGAATATGCTGACGACGTCGTCCTCACCGATGGGAGTCTCAAGACCCTTCAGGTGCTCCACGTTGTGGCCGTTGACGAGTATCATACGCCTCCCCTCCAGCTCCTTTCTGAAGGCGGGAAACCTCCTGTACAGCTCATCAAGCAGCTCCCCAACGGTCCTAACGCCCTCCACGGTGAGCCGCCTCCTCCCGGCTATCTCGGAGAGCGTGGCGTAAACCCTGACCTCGACCATAAGCCTCACCCGATTAATTTTGGAGGAGAGACGTTAAAGCGTTTGAGGTATTGAGAAGTAAAACAGAACAGAAAACGGAAACGGAAAACGAAAGGTCCTCACCTTGAGGACTGGGCTATCCTCTCTATCTCTTCCTTCTTGCTGTAGGCGTAGCTCTTCGGGTCGGCGTTGGCGGCGGCTATTATCTCGTCCGCGAGCGCCTGGGCGTACGTCGTCTTGTTCCTGTAGCACTTTATGCTCGCCCCGAGGGCTATGTTCTTCAGGGCTATGTCGAGCCTCCTCAGCGGGGAGACATCAACGGCCATATGATAGCGTATGCCGCCGAATGCTATCGTCGTCGTGTCCTCCCTCGGCGCCGAGTTCTCGAGGGCCCTGACGAGGATCTGTACGGGATTCTTCTTCGTCCTCCTCTCGATTATCGCAAAGGCGTCCTTGACGACCTCGTAGGCCTTCATCTTCTTGCCCATTATCGAGCGGTGCTCGCGCCTCATGAAGTGGCCGCCCGCCTTCGAGTGGCTCGCTCCGCTCCTCATGACCTTGTTTATGAGGCGCTCGACTATGTGAACGTTCGTCTTTCCAAAGGCCTTCTTGGCGTGCCTTCCGTGGGTGTGAGGAAGCAGACGGGCATCGAGGTTTATGTAGGGCCTGAGAGACGGATCTGAAACCTCAACGTCCTCCGTTGACCACCTTCCAAACACCTTGAGCTCCTTCGGCTGGAAGAAGCGCTCCTGCATACCGTCCTTCATGCCCTCTCACCTCCTCGGCTTCTCCTTCCTTCCCTTGACGAGCTCCTTGAGGCTGACCCTGTTGACCTTGACGACCTTGTACCTGATTCCCGGGATATCACCCATCGAACCGCCCTTTGGACCGCCGATTCCCTCTATGATGACCTCATCGTGCTCGTCGATGTGGTTTATGGCTCCGTCACCCGGTGTGAAGGCGGTGACTACCTTACCGTTCTTTATGAGCTGAACCCTGACCGCCTTACGCATTCCAGAGTTCGGCTGCTTTGCCTCGACGGCTATCTTCTCAAGGACTATCCCCTTGGCCTGCGGGGCACCTTCGAGAGGGTCGCTCTTCTCCTTCAGGCGGAGGACACGGCGCTTGTAGGTTATGTCGCTCCACCTGAACTTCTTCCTCTTGAGCTTGAGCTTTCTACCTGCGAATTCACCGTAAGGGGCTTTCTTACCCGGCATCACCATCCCTCCTCAACTTCAGATTATCACCACATCCTGTATGCCGTGGTGTCTCTCCATGAGTTCCTTAACGAGGTTTATGTTGTGACCGTTACGCCCTATGGCACGGGGCTTCTCACGCTGGGCTATGTCGAGCAGGGCGACCTTCTTGCCGTCCCGCTTTTCGGTCACGTGAACCTTTCTCACCCTTACTCCGAGGCTCTTATAAATGTTCCTTATGAACTCCTCCGGGTTCTCCGAGTGCTCTATGAGCTCGACCTCTTTACCCAGCATGTTCTGGACGCGCTTAACACTCGCCCCCTTCTTCCCGAGGGCCAGCCCCATCTCACCGCGCTTTATGACGAATATTATCCTGTTCCTCTCGTTGTCTATGAGGCAGTCAAGGACCGTTGCTCCCGTCATGCTCTCGAACAGCGCTATGTACTTTATCTGATCGTTGTTGAGTTTAAGCGGCATCACTCCTTACCCCCGACTATGCTGAGTATGTTGCTCTCACCCGGATCCACGATCGTAAGAGCCGCCACGACGAAAGGCTTTCCGAGCATGGTTCCGAGCTCAACGCTCGTCCCCTCGAACTCGTAGACGGGTATCCCGCTGAGCTTGGCGTAGTACTCTATGTCCTCCTTGATCTCGGGGGGAGCGTTCTTGGCGACTATTATGAGCTCTGCCCCTCCAACCTTGGCGAAGTGCACGGCCTTCTTCGATCCCATCACGGCCTTTCCTGTCTCAAAGACCTTCCTAAGTTCGAACGCTAAATCCATACCAAACACCTCCCTACTCCCTTTCCGGTCTCAGGGGAAGGTTCATGGCCAGACGAACCATGCCTGTTCCGAGCGGCACGGGCTGGCCTATGAGCACGTTCTCTATCACACCGTTGAGAGGGTCGACCTCTCCTCTCTCCGCGGCTTCAAACAGGTGCTGGGTCGTTATCTCAAACGCCGCCCTTGCGAGCACGCTTGACTTCTCGCCGACTATTCCGTGTCTTCCTATCGGCCTTATAACCCCGTCGAGGGTCATCATGTCAGCGACGAGCATTATGTGCCTGACGTCGACCTCAAGACCCTGCTCGCTCATCGTGTTGACTATCTCCTCGATTATGGCGTTCCTCGCGGCCTCTATTCCAAGCACCTCTGCTATCTCCCAGATGTTGTTCGTCCTCGTCCTCGTCGGATCCACGCCGGGAACCTTGAGCACCTGTTTGAAGTTGGAGCCCTCGGTGTATATGACGTATTCATCGCCTTCCTTCCTGATTATAGTTTTGCCAACGCCGGAGAGACCCTTAAGGCGGTGCTTTTTAACCTTTTCGGCAAGCCTCCTGAGATCGGCGAGCTTGGTGGCCTTCTTCGGTCTCGCTATTATTGTGTTCCCCTCGGCTTCGAACTCCGCGCTCTTAAACGAGCCCTCCAGCTTCTTGACTATCCTCTCAACGCTCAGCCCGCTCTTCTCAACCCTCTCGGGGTCGAGCTCTATCACGACCTCAAAGTCAACTATGTCCATGCTGACCTCTCTCGCGAGGTTCTCTATGGTCGTTCCCTCTATGCGCCTCGCAACCTCAAGAGCCTTCTCCCTGTCGTGCCTGTGCTCCTCATCGAGGTAGACCGTCATTATGGGTGTGGACGGGTTCTTTCTGGCGTCAACAATCTCTATTATCCTCGGCAGACCAAGGGTGACGTTTATCTCGGCGACACCCGCGTAGTGGAACGTGTTGAGGGTCATCTGGGTCGAAGGCTCGCCTATCGACTGGGCCGCGACGGTTCCTATGGCCTCGCCCGGCTCTATGAGGGCCTTCTCGTACTCCCTGACGGCCTCGTTCACTATCTCCTCCACTTCCTTCTTCTTGAGCTTGTACTTCTTGTTGTACCTCATTATGCTCTCGTAGAGCTCCTCCTTGATGTTGTTGGGCAGGTCAACCTTGTTGAGAATCGCCTTAACAGTCTTCGCCCCGACCATGTCACTCACCCTCCCTGACCTTTGAGAGGGTCTTGAGGATTATCCTGTCAACGTTCAGCGTGCGCCCTCCCCAGCTCTTCATCGGATCAACACCGTCCTCACCGTACTTGAACTGAACGATTATACCCGTAGGATCCCTGACGGTTCCGTCGTAGTCCACCTTGAGGTCCTGGAGGGCGTTTATAAGACGGCGCTGCATGTAACCGCTCTGCGCGGTTCTCACTGCGGTGTCGACGAGACCCTCACGTCCACCCATGGCGTGGAAGAAGTACTCCTGCGGCGTCAGGCCGCTCTTGTAGGAGTTGACGACGAATCCCCTCGCCTTTGCCGTCAGGTCTCCCTTCTTGAAGTGGCTGAGAACCCTTCCGTTGTAGCCGCGGTAGAGACGCTTTCCACGGATTGACTGCTGGCCGAGCATCGCCGCCATCTGGGTTATGTTGAGGATCTTACCCCTCGCTCCGGTCTTGGCCATTATGACGGCGTGGTTGTTCATACCGAGGTAGCGCTCGGCCACCTTACCCGCGTTGTCACGCGACTCGGCAAGAACCGCCATTATCTTGCTCTCCAGGGTCTCCTCAAGCGTTTTGCCCGGCAGGGGTTCGAGCTCTCCAGCCCTGTATGCCTCTATAAGCCGCCTCACCCTCTCCTCAGCTTCTCTTATTATCTCCTTTATCCTGTCCAGGGCCTCCTCGGGCAGGTCCTCGTCGTCTATGGCAGTCGTGAAGCCCCTGTGAGTTATAACCCATATGGTGAGCTTCGTGACCTGATCAAGGAACAGTCTCGCCCTCTCCGGTCCGTACTCCCTGACCATGATGTCGAGGATTATGCCGTCCTCCCTTCCGTAGGCTTTCTTGTCTATGGCCCCGCTCAGGAGCTTTCCGTTCTGTATGTAGACGAAGCCGTCATAGGCAAGCTTTCTGACCTCTTCGGGGTCAGGAACGAGCTTCTCCTCTATCAGCCTCTCGAGCGGCTCGCACCTCTCGGGCTCGTCGCACAGCTTGTTCCTGTACCAGACCGTCAGATCGTCAGGAAGCAGCAGAGAGAATATCGTCTTCCCGCTCCACAGCTCAACGCCGTTCTCAACCCTGTCGGGCTTTGGAAGCTCCCCGACTTCAACCCCTGCAAACATGAGCATCTGCTCGACCTCGTAGCGGGTGAAGTACGCCCCCTCGCGCGTTAGAAGGTAGCCGCCCGAGATGTGATCCTGAATTCCGGCGATGAGCGGTCCGCCGTAGCGAGGCGAGATTATGTGGTTCTGGACCTCGAGCAGTATCTTGGCCTCCGCCTGGGCCTCCTCGGTCTGGGGGACGTGGAGGTTCATCTCATCCCCATCGAAATCGGCGTTGTATGACGGACACACCGGGAGGTTGAGGCGGAACGTCTTGTAGGGCATGACCCTAACGCGGTGGGCCATTATGCTCATCCTGTGGAGTGAGGGCTGTCTGTTGAACAGGACTATGTCCCCATCGAGGAGGTGCCTCTCAACGGTCCAGCCAACGTCGAGCTGCTCCGCAAGGAGCTCTTTGTTGCTCTCCATTATCCTCCTCCTTCCGCCTTCGGGGTCTATGACGTAGTTGGCGCCGGGGTACTTCTCAGGACCGTTGAGAACCATCTTCCTGAGCTTCTCGACGTTGAACTCGGTGACCTTCTCTGGAACCGTGAGCTCCATGGCTATGGCGATCGGAACCCCGACCTCGTTGATGCTTATCATCGGATCGGGACTTATGACCGTTCTCGCCGAGAAGTTGACACGCTTTCCGCTCAGGTTGCCGCGGAAGCGGCCCTCCTTACCCTTGAGACGCTGGGCGAGCGTCTTGAGCGGCCTTCCGCTCTTGTGCTTTGCCGGGGGTATGCCCGAAGTCTCGTTGTTGAAGTAGGTGGTCACGTGGTACTGGAGGAGGTCCCAGAGATCCTCGATGATCAGCTGGGGGGCGCCGGCCTCTATGTTGGAGCGGAGCCTGTTGTTTATCCTGATGATGTCGACGAGCTTGTGGGTCAGATCGTCCTCGGCTCTTATGCCGCTCTCAAGGGTTATCGAGGGTCTCATGGTCACGGGCGGCACGGGAAGAACCGTCAGTATCATCCACTCGGGCCGTGCGTTCTTGGGATCGAGCCCGAGGAGCGGCAGATCCTTGTCGGGAACCCTCTCAAGCCTGTCCCTGACCTCGCTCGGCATCATTCTGTGCTTGTACTCGTTGCCCTCCTCGTCCCTTCTCAGCTCCCAGTAGATGGTCGGTCTCTCGAACTTTATCGGGAACTGGGGGGCGCCGCAGTGGGGGCAGACCATCCTCTCCTTGGCCTTCTTGTGGATCTCCTTTATGAGCTTCTCCCTCGCCTTCCTCCTGTCTCCGACAAGCTCGAACTTCTTCATGTACTCCTCGATCTCCTTGTCCGTCAGCTTTATCCTCCCGCACTCGCGGCAGGTGCTCTCGAGAACCCTCTGTATCGTCTTGGCGAAGCCCACGTGGACGACGGGTCTGGCGAGCTCTATATGCCCGAAGTGACCGGGGCACTCTCCTGCCTTGGCGCCGCACGTCTGGCAGCGGAGGCCGGGGTCTATGACACCGAGTCTCTTATCCATGAGGCCGCCGTCTATCGGGTAGCCATCGTCGTCGTAGGTATCGGGAACGGTTATCTCGGCCGCACTCATCTTCCTGATTTCCTGAGGTGACAGGATACCGAATGATATGCTTCCTATGACCTTCTTCAGGGCCTTAGCAGAGGCCAAAGCGATGTCGAGTTCCATATCAAACACCTCACACCCTATCCTTGAGGTTGAGCGATGGCCTCACCATCATCGCCTTCAGCTCGTCGAGCAGGAGCTTGAAGGCGTAGCTCATCTCAACCCTTCCTATCCTCTCCTTCTCCCCGCAGACGGGACAGTACACTATGCCCCTTCTCCTGTCCTCAAGCGCGAGGTGTCCGCAGTTCTCGCAGACCCACACCTCGGTTTTGTCGCTCTCCATCAGAAGACGCTCTATGAGAAGCATGGCGGCTCCATGGCCTATGAGGACGTCGCGCTCCATCTCTCCAAAGCGGAGACCGCCCTCACGCGCCCTGCCCTCGGTTGGCTGTTTCGTGAGGACCTGGACGGGGCCCCTCGAGCGCGCGTGCATCTTGTCAGCGACCATGTGGTGCAGGCGCTGGTAGTAGATTACACCGACGAATATGTCAGCCTCGAGCCTCCTCCCGGTTATCCCGTCGTACATTATCTCCCTTCCCGTGTGCTTGAAGCCGAGCTCCTCAAGCTCCTTCCTCAGCCTCTCCTCGGGTTCACCTATGAAGGCCGTTCCATCGACCCTCCTACCCTTCATAGCCGCTACCTTACCGCCTATAGCTTCGATGAGCTGTCCGACGGTCATACGGCTCGGTATACCGTGCGGGTTGACGATGAGGTCGGGAACTATGCCGCTCTCGGTCCAGGGCATGTCCTCCTGCGGGACTATCATGCCTATGACACCCTTCTGACCGTGCCTGCTCGCGAACTTGTCGCCGAGCTCCGGAATGCGCAGATCCCTGACGACAACCTTGACGAGTTTCGTTCCGTCTCCGGTCTCCGTCACTATGACCTTATCGACTATGCCCTTCTCACTCGGCCTCACCGCTATGCTCGTCTCCTTGCGCTTGTGAAGCGTGCCGCCGCCAAAGCTGCTCTGCTCCTCAAGAAACCTCGGTGGAGACGTTCTGCCGACGAGCACGTCCTTGCCCTCAACCTTCGATTCAGGGAATATGAGCCCGTCCTCATCCAGGTGCCGGTAGTACTTATCCCCGAGGAAGCCCTTTATGTTCGAGTTGGTCGTTGAGTCTATCTTCTCGAAGCGGTCCGTCTGGCCGCCGAGGTACCTCTTCTCCTCCGCCTCGTACGTCCTGAAGAAGGTTGAACGAGCTAAGCCGCGCTCTATGGAGGCCTTGTTCATTATGATGGCGTCCTCCATGTTGTAACCGTGATAGCTGAGAACCGCGACCACGAAGTTCTGACCCGCGGGTCTGTCCTCGAAACCGACGGCCTTCATTATCCTCGAGTTGACCAGCGGTACCTGCGGGTAGTGCATGAGGTGACCGCGCGTGTCAACGCGAATCCTGAAGTTGGCCCATCCGAGACCGAGGCTCTGCTTGGCCATTCCAGCCCCGTAGGTGTTACGCGGTGCCGCGTTGTGCTCTGGGTAGGGAACGAGCGAGGCCGGGATGCCGAGTATCGCCGCAGGCATCAGCTCGAGGTGGGTGTGCTCCTCCGTGACCTCCCACGGCCAAGTTGCCACGTAGGCGTTCTCCTCCTCCTCTGCGTCGAGGTACTCTATTATTCCCATCCTGACCAGATCGCTCCAGGTCAGGCTTCCCTCTCTGATGGCCTCAACGTGCTCCCTCGTGAGCCTTGGAACTCCCTCCTCAACCACTATAAGCGGCCTCCTGACGCGGCCATCATCGCTGTTGACGTAGATCTCCTTTATCTCGCTGTCCTCATAGAGGGCGACGTTTATGACGTCGCTTATCTTGCCCGCCCTTCTGTCCTCTCTTATCCTCCTTACGATGGCCTCCCCGCTGTCGGTGGTGCCGATGAGAACGCCGTTCAGGTAAACCCTCCACAGGCCGGGGCTTGGTCTTCTGACCTCTATCGGGGTGATTCCGAGGTTCATGAGGTAGGCCTTGACCTCCTCCTCGGGCACGCCGGTGGTTATCTGAGCCATTAACGCGAGGTTCTTGACCAGCCCACAGTTCGGACCTTCAGGAGTTTCAGTCGGGCAGATCCTGCCCCAGTGGGTTCCGTGGAGATCACGCGCCTCGAAGTGAGGCTGTTCCCTGCTCAGCGGGGAAGTGACGCGTCTGAGGTGTGATAGGGTTGATATGTAGTTCGTCCTGTCGAGAAGCTGGCTCACACCCGTTCTTCCTCCGGGCCACGCTCCCGTTGCCAGCGCGTGCTCTATCCTCTCGCTCAGCACGTCCGGCCTTATGGAGTTCCTCACGAAGCGCTGAACGTTCTCGAAGGTGTACCGGTCCCCCTTTCTCTGATAGGTCTTCGTCATCTGGTACTGCATGTCCTTGACGAGCTGACCGAAGGCAACACGGAAGAGGTCCTTAAGGAGGTCTCCCGCCAACTTGAGCCTCTTGTTCGCGTAGTGGTCCTTGTCGTCCTCGCCCCTGAGACCGAGGGAAAGCTCGAGCACCTTGAGGGCCATCATACCGAGGTAGTAGGCTTTTGCCTTCCTGTCCTCCTCGGTAACGCCCATGTGAGGCAGGAGGTTGTTGTCTATTATGTGCTGGGCCCTCTTGAGCCTGTACTCCTTGGGCTGACCGGGGAGGGACAGCCTGCCTATGTAGTCCATCGCCGCCTCCTGATCGGTTATGTCGCTGGCGTCCTCGAGGTTGTCGAACAGTATCTGCTGTATCCTCGGATCGTCGCTCACCGCGTCGACTATGTCCTTGTCACTCTCCACCCCAAGAGCGCGCATGACATAGACGAACTTGACGGGTTTGGGCACGTTGGGTATGTCGACGTAGAGTATGCCGTCCTTCCTCCTCTCAACCATCACGAGTGCCCTGTAACCGTGCCTGTATGAGAAGCACTTGGCTATCACCCTGTTCTGCCGCTCATCCCTCTCAACGAGGGTCTTGTTCGGGGCCAGATCCTCAATGGAGACTATGACCCTCTCCGAGCCGTTGACTATGAAGTATCCGCCCGGATCCCTCGGATCCTCACCGAGCCTGACGAGCTCCTCGTCGCTCAGACCGTGAAGCCTGCACACCTTCGACTTGAGCATCACCGGCAGCTCGCCTATGCGGACCTCAACGGGCTCCTGGTCTATGCCGCTTATGCTCGGTATCATCTCAAGGAACACCGGAGCCGAGTATGTGAGGTTTCTTATCCTCGCGTCCATGGGATAGAGCGGCTTTTTCTGACCTTGGGCCTCCTGGAACTCGGGCTCACCGAGTCTTATCCTTCCGAATTTGACCTCGAAGTTCGGTATGTCCGGCTTCACGCTGCCGAACTCATTTATGACCTCCTGCAGGCCGTAGTCAATGAAGGCGTTGTAAGAATCGAGATGCTGTCTGACGAGGCCCTTCTCCTTCCAGTAAGCTTCCATAACAAGCCAGAGATCGTCCGGAGTAATATCAACGTGGGTGGCCATGTTTTCACCCCTCAACGACGAGTCTGTAATAGAAGTACACCCCAGCAGTCTTGCTCTTCCTCTTTATCTCAACCACATCGCCTGGCTTTGCACCGAGCGCAACGGCCGCCGGATCCGATACAAGCATCTGCGGGAGCTGGGACAAGCGGATTTTATAACGCTTAAGAAGTTCCCTCTTCTCTTCTTCGCTCAGTATGCGGTGCTCAGGAACCAGTTCATGCTCAAATATGTTAAATCCTTTTTTTGCCGTCACCGAGAAATGCCCCCCTCAGGTTTTTAGAACAACATCACATCAACCCCGACCTTTGGGTTCTCCTATATAAGCTTTTCCATAGAAAAAGGGTGGTGCGGTGGCCGGGATTCGAACCCGGGTTACCGGCTTGGGAGGCCGGTGTCCTAGACCAGGCTAGACTACCACCGCCTGCAGGGGATTAGGGGAGTTGAGGTTTAAAAATGTTGCCCCGCCAGCTCCAGCTAAAGCTTTTATCCTTTGTGACGTAGGGGTTACGGTGTGATCCATGTCCAACACGGTCAGGTACGAAGAGCTCGCCAAGCTCTACAGGAACCTGGAGAAAACGACCCTCAAGACCCTTAAAACTCATCTCGTCGCGGAGTTTCTGAGGTCCACCCCAGATGATCTCCTTCCCATAGTCCCGTACCTCATCCTCGGCAAGGTGTTCCCCGACTGGGACGAGCGGGAACTCGGAGTTGGAGAGAAGCTTCTTCTGAGGGCCGTGTCGCTTGCCACGGGGATCGAACCGGGCAGCATAGAGGAGTCTGTAAAGGAAACCGGAGACCTCGGTGAGAGCATAGCGATGGCCGTCAGGCGCAGGAAGCAGAAAAGCTTCTTCAGCCAGCCGCTGACGATCAAACGCGTCTATGAAACGTTCGTTAAGGTCGCGGAGGTTCAGGGGGAGGGAAGTCAGGAGAAGAAGATGAGGTATCTCGCCAACCTGTTCATGGATGCAACCCCCGAGGAGGCAAAGTACATCGCCAGAACCGTCCTCGGAACCATGAGAACCGGAGTGGCGGAGGGCATAATGAGGGACGCCATAGCCGAGGCCTTCAACGTCGATCCAAAACTCGTCGAGAGGGCCTACATGCTGACGAGCGATTTCGGCCACGTCACTGTGGTTGCAAAGACGGAGGGAAACGAGGGACTGAAGAACGTGAAGATACAGGTGGGGAAGCCGATAAGGCCCATGCTCGCACAGAACGCAGCCAGCATAGATGACGCCCTGAATGAGATGGGGGGCAGGGCGGCGTTCGAGATAAAGTACGACGGAGCGAGGGTTCAGGTTCATAAAGACGGAAACAGGGTGGTGATCTACTCAAGGAGACTTGAGAACGTCACGAGGTCGATACCCGAGATCGTCGATGCCGCGCTTAACAGCCTGAAGCCCGGGAGGGTGATAGTTGAGGGAGAGCTCGTTGCCGTCGGCGAGGATGACCGCCCCAGACCGTTCCAGTTCGTTCTCAGAAGGTTCAGAAGGAAGTACAACATAGACGAGATGATTGAGAAGATTCCCCTCGAGCTCAACCTCTTCGACGTCCTGTACGTTGATGGGGAGTCCATGCTCGACGTTGAGTTCAGGGACAGGAGAAAGAAGCTGGAGGGGATAGTCAAGGAAGATGACAGGATCAAACTGGCCGTTGAGGTCGTGACAGGAGATAAGGAGGTCGCGGAGGAGTTCTACAGGAAGGCCCTCGAGATGGGACACGAGGGGCTCATGGCCAAGAGGCTGGACTCAACTTACGAGCCGGGCAACAGGGGCAAGAAGTGGCTCAAGCTCAAGCCGACAATGGAGAACCTCGATCTCGTCATAATAGGGGCCGAATGGGGAGAGGGAAGAAGAAGCGGGGTCCTTGCCTCTTTCCTCTTAGGTGCGTGGGATGAGGAGAGGGGCGAGATAGTACCCGTTGGCAAGGTGGGGAGCGGGTTCACCGACGAGGACCTCGAGGAGTTCACCAAGATGCTCAAACCCCTCATAGTCGAGGAGCACGGTAAAGAGGTCAAAATAGCTCCAAAAGTCGTCGTTGAAGTGACCTATCAGGAGATACAGAAGAGTCCAAAGTACAGGAGCGGTTTCGCGCTCAGATTTCCGCGCTACGTCGCCCTTAGAGAGGACAAAAGCCCCGAGGAAGCGGATACAGTGGAGAGGATAGCACAGCTCTACAGGATTCAGGAAAAGTTTAAAGCCAAAAGATGAGGGGTAAGCCCGGTGGTCGCAGGATGAATGAGGAGAACAAAAGGAGGCTCATTGAGGCGTTCATCGAGAGGAAGGCCATACTGTTCGGAGATTTCACCCTGACGTCGGGAAAGAAGAGCAGGTACTACATAAACGTCAAAAGGCTGATAACAGAGCCGGAGATCCTGAGGCTAATAAGCGACATGATACTCGAAAGGACGGGGGAGATGAAGCTGAAATTCGACCGCGTCGCCGGTCCCGAACTCGGGGCGGTTCCCATCGCCACGGCGGTTTCTCTGACCTCAGGAAAGCCCCTCGTGATAATACGAAAGAAACCCAAGGGACACGGAACCGGAAGCCTCATAGAGGGTGAGGTGGAGGACGGGGACGATGTGCTCATAGTTGAGGACGTCACGACGACCGGGAAGAGCGTCCTGAGATCTGCGGACGTGATAAGGTCGCTCGGAGGAAACGTCGCTGCCATATGCACCGTCGTCGATAGGGAGGAAGGGGCAGAAGAAGAGATAAAGGGGCGGGGCTACAGGTTCATCAGCCTCCTCAGGGTGTCTGAGCTGATGGAGAGGGCGCCCGAGAAGGAGCTTCTCGCTCAGGACTCCTGAGGCACGCCTCCCGCACGTGCCGCCTCCCCCTCTGTTTTGAGTTCGTTCTTGCCCTCAAAATCCTCCCTGAAGCTGTTCATCCACGTCTCAAGGAACTGACCGAGCAGGGTTATGTCCTCGGCCGCCTCACCATCACCCTTCATCGCCAGCAGCGGCAGCCCCTCGGAGAGGGACATCTCAAAGTCCCTATCGTAGGCAACGGAGCCGAGAACGGGGGCTATTGAGTCGAGTCTGACGAGTGTGGAGTCCACCAGATCGCTCATATCTTCCCTGACCTTGTTGAGCACCAGCGCCGTCCGCATGCTGAACCTCTCACCCACGGATCGGAACTTCCGTGCCTCGTCCTCAAGCAGCTTCCCCTCGTGGTTCCGGGGGTTCCTCCCAGGCTCCAAAACGACCAGCTGGTAGCTCGCAAGGCTGAACGTTGAGACTATCTCAAAGGGTATGCCAACGGGAGTGTCTATTATCGTCACGTCGTACGATTTCCTGACCTCCTCAGCGATCCTGTCGAGCTTTCCCTGGGTTATGCCCTTCAGGGCGTATATGCTCTGGCTCCCGGGTATTATGTGAACACCCGTCCTTACGTCCTTGTACGTGACGTCGGACGGCCTTAACTTGGAGTCCTTGTTCAGCAGGTTGTGGATGGTCCACCTCGGATTGAGGATGCCGAAGTGCATCGCCAGCTTCGGCAGATAGAGATCACCATCTATCACGAGGGTTCTGTAGCCCCTCCGCGTGAAGTAAACGGCAAGGTTGGCAGCGAGGGAGGTCTTACCAACTCCCCCTTTACCGGTAACTGCTATGGCAACCACACATCATCCCCCGTACAGTACTCCGTCGTCCGGGACTATAAGTAATGGGTCATTAATCGCCACGGATCCTGCCGCACGTCAGACCGCACACCGATCCGGCACGGCCCATCAGGAAACCAACGCCGGAGGCAAAAGGGATGAAAGAATAAAGGACAGGAGATGAGGGCAAAACACCCGGAGGGAACTATGAGCCTGCATCCACGTAGTCGTTTATGGTCTTGACTTTAACCATGATCCTTGCTTTATCCTTACCGTAGTACATCTCAACGAGTCCATCCGACTGCATCTTCCTGAGCGTCGCGAGAAGGGCGGGAGTTGGAGTGTCGAGCTCGGAGCTAAGGGCATGCAGGGCGACGGCCTTCTTCTTCGACAGAAGAACCCTGTACACAACGTCCCTCTGACGTCCCATCATCCACAGCACCGTATATATGTGTGCATGGAGTCTAATAAAACTTACCCCATCCAATTCGTCGATGGAACGAATCCGGTCCCGACATTTTTATAACCGCTACGGTTTTATAACCAGCCCATAAAGCCCGGGCGTGATGAAAGGTGGTGGAGAAGAGGCTCGCGAGGGTGGAGCGACTGAACCCTGATCTCATGGGGATGGCTTTCCTGGACGGGGTTGAAGTGGAGGTCCCCTTCACAGCCCCCGGTGACGTCGTGGAGATAATGAGATGGAGGAGAAGAAAGGGGAGACGCGTTGCAACCGAGTACACGGTGGTGGAAAGGTCGAGCATCAGGGTCACGCCGGGGTGTCCCCACTTCGGTGGATGCGGAGGATGCAGGGCGCAGCATCTGCCCTATGAGGAACAGATCCGGGTTAAGGAGGAGGGGCTGTCCGAGGTACTGGGAGCCGACGTCAGGGTTAAGCCGTCGCCGAGGGTTTACGGGTACAGGAACAGGATAGACCTCGTGCTGTCAACATCGGGCATCGGGTTCAGGCGCTTCGGAACCTGGTGGGACGTCGTGGACGTGGAGGAGTGCAAGCTCTTCGGCCCTTCGAGCAGGCGGGCCATAAGGTCCGTACGTGACCTCATAGAATCGTCAGGAGCCCCGAAGGAGGAGATGCTCTACGACATAAGGCGCGGGACCGGGTTCCTCAGGTACATGGTCCTGAGGGAGGGAAAGTTCACGGGAGAGCTGATGGTTACACTCGTGACGTCTGAGGGGGAGTTTCCTGAAGACCCCTCCAGCTACTTCGAATACGCGGACTCGGTCTACTGGAGCGTCAACAGAACGAAGAGCGACGTGTCCTACGGAGAGGTTCGGAGGTTCTGGGGAGGCAGGTTCATAGAGGAAAGGATCGGTGGTGTAACCTACGGCATTCATCCCAACAGCTTCTTCCAGACCAACAGCTATCAGCTCGTGAACCTGCTCGGGACGGTCTCGGCAATGGTGGACGGGGAGCGGGTGCTCGACATGTACTCGGGCATAGGAACCTTCGGCGTGTTCCTCGCTAAGAGGGGATTCCGGGTCGTCGGCGTGGACGTGAACCCCCACTCCATAGAGATGGCCAGAATGAACGCGCGCAGGAACGGCGTCGAGGCGACGTTCATCACGAGTTCTGACAGAGACGAGGTGGAGGTCAGGGGATTCGACACCGTGATCGTCGATCCACCGAGACCCGGCCTTCATCCGAAGTTCAGGAGACGTCTCATAAAGGAAGGGCCCGGAACCGTGGTCTACGTATCATGCAACCCGAAGACGCTCAGGAGAGACCTCGAAGAGCTCGGGAGCAGGTACCGGGTCGAGGAGATTCAGGGACTCGACATGTTCCCCCACACGCCCCACGTTGAAGTCGTCGTTAAGCTGGTGAGGTTAACCAATTGAACAGAAAAGGTTAAATATCAAACTTAATAGGGATAACATTAATATAGTTTGAGTGTGTAATTGGAACTGAGGAGGTGATAACATGTTGGATGAGAGGGATCGCATGATAATAGACATGCTTACCAAGGACGCCCGGACACCGTTCACCGAGATAGCGAAGAAGCTGGGCATAAGCGAGACGGCCGTCAGGAAGAGGGTAAGGGCACTCGAGGAGGAAGGTGTCATAGAGCAGTACACAATAAAGGTGAATCCCGCAAAGCTCGGGTACACCCTCGTGAGCCTTACCGGCGTGGACACCCTGCCGGAGAGGATATTCATAGTGGCCGAGGAGCTGAAGAAGTTCGACTTCGTCAAGGAGCTCTACCTCACGAGCGGCGACCACATGATAATGACCGAGATCTGGGCCAAGGACGGACAGGATCTGTCGGACATCCTGTCGAAGAAGATAGGAAAGCTCGAAGGGGTCACCAAGGTCTGCCCGGCCATAATACTCGAAAGGCTCAAGTAGGAGAACCCTCCCGCAGGGTCCGCCAGGGACTCACAAGGGGCTTCCCCCGGTAGACGTTCGAGATAGTGTGGGGAACGTCGAGGTCATTGAGAAGACCTTCAACTGCCGGAAGGTCCCCCTCCCGGACGAACGAGAATATGCCCCTGCCCAGCATTATCATCGAGCTCCTGAACGGGACGACCCTGTCCATCTCCCTTGCCAGGGACACGAGTTCATCGTCCATAAGCCCGGTTCTCTCAGCGAACTTCCGCGACAGCTCCATCATCACCGGAACCCGCGGGTCACGGGTTAGCCTGTTGAGGGCCTCGACTCCCTCCTTTTTTATGACGTCAACGACCTCCTCATCGAGGAGATCCCTCGTGCGTATGGGACCGAGGTGAACCGAAACCACCTTCAGATCGGGGGACAGCACGTTATCGACCACCCCTATCCCCGGTCCTCCCGCCCGTATTCTGATCTCGATTCCACCTGCGAGCTGCGCGACGACGTCTCCCAGCCCCCCTCCGTTCTCAACCTCCGCCACGTGAGCCACGCGGGCCACGTCCAGAAGGGTTCTGCCGAAGGCCAGACCAAACGTCAGCGCCGTGCCGAGCGCTCCACCTGCACTGTTGCCGAAGCCGCATCCGTTCGGAAAGTCGAAGTACTGCCAGATCTCTATCTCTCCATCGAACTCATCCGGCATCAGCTTCTCTGCAACCGAGTAGCTTATCACGGCATCATCCCTACTCACAGGCTCGCCGTTGAAGGCCACGTGAAGCCTCTCCCCCATCCATTCGGCCCCGTTCTCCTCGATGCTCATGAAGACAGTCGTTCCCCTGTCGAGGTTAACCCCGGCCCCGAGGGAGCCGGTACGCAGGGGCTCCTCCTCAAAAACGGGCACGAAGAACGCCGTTATGTGGGCGGGAACGAACGCCCTCAGGAGCTGTGGATGGTCCTCCGTCGTCACACCTCACACCTCCGCTATCTCTCCCCCTCCAGGTGGAAGAATCGCGTTCAAGTCCTCCTCGCGAACCTTGTAGCCCCACTTCTCGAGGATTCCACGTATCTTCTTTACGAGCTCGCCCTTCTTGAGCCTGCCTGGCCTTATAACTATGTACCTGTCAGTGTGGGCCTTAACCGCGTCAACGGGCGCGCAGACGACGTAGTCCTCTCCCTCGTAGTTTATCACACCGACCGCCAGCTTGAGCGGAAGCCCCCTCAACCAGTTCCTCTTCCCGTAGACCATGAAGGCTCCCTTGCCGAGGTACTCCCCGCTCGGGGCCTGCTTCGTCACCTGATTTGGATAGGCCCAGTAGGCGTCCGCTCCATACAGCCCCTGACTCCACGCCCTGCTCATCGAGACGGCGAACTGGCAGGCCTCGAAGATGGTCTTTTCCCCGGCCTTTTGCCCGTCCTTGATGACGACGTGGGGAGCGCCGTAAACATCTGCATGACAGTAGAGGTCGTTCTCGGTCATGTGCCTCTTTATGAGAACCTC
>JAADEC010000049.1 GCA_013153595.1 Thermococci archaeon
GCGCGGGGGTTGCCGAGCCTGGTCAAAGGCGGTGGACTCAAGATCCACTCCCGTAGGGGTTCCGGGGTTCAAATCCCCGCCCCCGCACCATCCGAGCTTAACGCTCGAGTCTTCTTACGCCCTCTCCTGTCCCGACCAGTACGACATCCGCCATGTCGGCGAATATCCCGTTCTCAATGACTCCTGGTATGGTGTTGAGCTCGACCTCAAGGTCCAGCGGATCATCGATGCGCGGGAACATCGCGTCTATTATGAAGTTCCCGTTATCGGTAACGACAGGTCCGTCCTTTTTTTCCGCCATGCGAAGCTCAGCTCTGGCGTTGAAGACCTCAAGCTCCTCCGCAACGACCCGCCAGACCGCGGGTATTACCTCGACGGGAACGGGCATTCTCTTCCCGAGTCTGCCCACGAGCTTGCTCTCATCGACAAGGACCACGAACGTTCCGGCCCTGTACTCGATGCACTTCTCCATCGTCAGCGCCGCGCCCCTCCCCTTTATCAGGTTCAGCTCGGGATCGACCTCATCTGCTCCGTCGACGGCCAGATCGACTCCATCGAACTCATCAAGTGAGGCGAGGGGTATGCCGTTCTCCACGGCCAGGATCCGCGACTGGTAGGACGTCGGGATGCCGTAGATCTCGAGCTCCTCCTCCGCTATGAGCTTTCCAAGGTACTCGATGAAGTATGAGGTCGTGGAGCCCGTTCCAAGCCCCACCACCATGTCGTCTTCAACGAACTTAAGCGCCTCCCTTGCAACGGCCTTCTTCATAGCGTCCCTGTCTTTCAGCTCCATGCTATCACCTCACGTCCTGTTCACGTACCTTGAAAGCAGGCTGTGGTTGTTGTACGGCTGAGGGGTGAAGTGTATGCCCAGCGTGTACGTGAACATCATGAAGTAGACCCAGAAGAGTATCCAGCCGAAGAAAGCCTTCTTGAGTATGGCGTTGCGCGTCTGAGCGTCCGCGGGCAGTTCGTCCATGAAGAGCCTTATGAACGAGTCAGTGAAGAAGAACAGGACGAATCCTATCACCCATCCGTAGTTGACCTCAACGGACAGAAGCCCGCTGATGACCCCGGCTATACTGCCCCATGCGTAGACCAGCAGTGAAAATTTGTTATCTACCCTCAACGTTCTTTCACCTGACTAACCTTGTTCGGACTTTTTAAAACCTTTATGTGCCATTCACCTGAGCCTTATCGCATCGAGGTTGTTGGGTGCCCTCGTCGAGAGGTTGAACTTCCTGTGCAGACTGCTCGCAAGGTCGACGCACTTGTAGGACTCACCGTGCACGGTTATTATGCGCTCCGGCCTTGGCTTCAGGCGGGCCACGTAGTTCATGAGCTCCCTCCTGTCAGCGTGACCCGAGAAGCCGTCTATCGTGTGTATCTCCATGTTGACCTGTATGACCTCAGTCCTGCCCTCCTCTCCAACGACGGGTATCTCCCTAAGGCCCCTCTGCACCTTCCTGCCGAGGGTTCCCTCCGCCTGGTAGCTGACCAGTATCATGGCGTTCTTCGGGTCAGGGGCGAGCTGCTTGAAGTACTCAACGCTCGGTCCTCCGACGAGCATTCCCGACGTGGCCACTATTATCGCTGGCTCACCGCTGTCTATGAGATCCTGCCTCTCCCTGCTGTTGCCTATGGGCTTGAATATCGGGTTTAGGAACGGGTTGTAGCCTTCCTTGAATATCTGCTCGCGGAGACGCCTGCTAAGGTACTCCGGATAGGCGGTGTGTATGGCCGTTGCCTCCCATATCATGCCGTCCAGGTAGATTGGAACCTCTATGTCCCCCCTGCGCGCGTGCTCCTCGAGGACCATCATTATCTCCTGGGCCCTTCCAACGGCCATGGCGGGTATGAGGACCTTGCCTCCGCGGCTTATCGTCTGTTTTATAACGTTCATCAGCCTCTTCTCCGCCTCGTCGCGCGGCATCTGGTAGTCGTTGCTTCCTCCGTACGTCGATTCCATGACGAGCGTCTCAAGGCGCGGGAACTTTGAAACTGCCGGTTCAAACAGCTTCGTTGGTATGAACTTGAAGTCCCCGGTCACGGCAACGTTGTGAAGGCCGTTGCCTATGTGGAGGTGGACTATGGACGAGCCGAGTATGTGGCCGGCGTTGTGGAGGGTCAGCCTTATGTCAGGCGATATGTCCCTGACCTCCCCGTAGCCTAAGGTTATGGTGTGTTTTATGACCTCCGTTATGTCCTTCAGTCTGTAGAGAGGCTCCACGCCGTTCATCTGCTGTATCTCTATGAAGTCCTTCTGTAGGAGCACCATCAGATCCCTGGTGGGCGGGGTCGTGTATATCGGACCGTCGTAGAGGTTGTAGCGGAAGAGGTACGGCAGCATCCCGCAGTGATCGAGGTGAGCGTGGGTTATCACTATGGCATCCAGTATGCCCTCCTTGAGGACGTACCTGAACTCAGGGGCATCGAAGTGGGGGAAGGCCTTTTCAGGGTCGTTTATGGCGGCGATGTTAACTCCGAAGTCTATGAGTATGTTGCTCTCATCGGTCTGGAGAAGGAGGGCACTCCTTCCAACCTCCCTGAATCCTCCGAGACCGCTTATCCTTATCCACCTGCTTTTGTGCTCCTGCTTCCGGTAGATGTTCCTGCCGACCTGCCTCAGGAACTTCCTCCTGTCCCTGCTCTCGGTCTGAAGTATCTGCCTTATTGAGTATATCGTCTGGCTTCTGATGGGAGGAGTTCTGACTGGCTTTGGGGCCCAGTGGGCTTTCTGGGTTATGAGCCTGAGTGTCTCGCCGTTCTTGCCTATCACGAGGCCGGGTTTCTTGGCCTCTATTATGACCTCCCCAACGGAGGGATCAAAGCTTATGTTGGTTATCTCGGCTTCATCAGGGACGAGCTCCTTTATGAGGCCCTCCACAGTCTCGGGAGGGAGCAGTATATCTGGATCGGGTCTTATGCTTATCCTCTTCTTGAGTATCTTCGCGAGGTTCTTTATGAGATCCCCGTCCCTCATCAGCCCCTCGGGGTTCTTCGTGTATATGACGAGTTCCGGTCCCTCAAACTCAACCTCGGTTATCTTGGCATCGCGAGGCACCATCTGATTTATTACTTCCCTTATCTCCTTCAGGATCTCTTCAACGTTGGTTTCCCTCTTTATCACTTCGATCACCTCAAAAGAGAGTGAAGCCCGACGGCATTGCCTTCAAAGCCACGATCACGGCATCGGTTGATGCTAACATCGCGTTCATTCTTCATGATTTCAGCCTTCACCACTCTCCCCGCCTCCGTTCCCGTTCTCGTTCTTGTTCTCTTTCTGAGGCTATCGCCGTTTGAACTGCGTCCTGGCTGCCGATACTCCTCCTCCATTTCATGAGGCGCACTTCGTTAACGACCGCTGTATCGTCCATGGGGTATTCCCCCAATCCAGCCACACCCCTGTTGATTGTTATGGAGAACAGGGAGAGAACTCAAAATCTGCTTAACGGTATAGTATTTAAAGGTTTCGGGGGTATATTGAGGGGTGTTGCACTTGAAGGACGGAAAAGAGGTCGTCCTCGTGACGGGTCCTCCCCTCAACGGGCGGGACGAGTACATAGAGGAGGCCCTAAAACTTGCCGACGGTGGAGACATAGGCTATCACCACGTTTTTGACTACATAAAGGAAGCTGGAAAGGAGAAAGGTGTTAAGATAACGAGAAAGAACGTTCTCGATTTCGCGGTAAGTCATCAGAACCTGATGAACGAGATAAGGGACCGGGCGTTCATGCGGGTGAGGGAGGAGATAGACAACAGCGACAAAAGGATTCACGTGGTCTCAACGCCGAGTCTGTTCAGATGGGGGAGCGGGAGCGTCATAGGGTTCACCCTGAGCAACCTCAAGCTCCTGATGCCCGGCAGGGTAATAATAATGCTGGACGACGTTCTGTCCGTTAGAAGAAGGATAATGCGGGATAGAGAGTGGTTCGAACGTTTCGGAAGCGATCCAAGAAACATAAAGCTCACCACCCTCGTCATGTGGCGTGAGGACGCCGTAAACCACGTCAAGACCCTCGTGCACGAGCTCAACGGGGAGGGCTTCAACGTCCGCTACATACTGCAGTTCGGGATAAGGCATCCGCCTGAGGTGTTCGTGGATCTCCTCCTCCACGAGGCCGACAAGCCCCTCGTCTACATGAGCTATCCGATGACCGGCCATGAGGGGGAGTACTACCACAGGGTTAGGGACTTCTACTCCAAACTGAGCAGACATTTCACGGTCCTCGACCCGGGGGCCCTTGATGACTGGTGGGTGGTTGCGGAGTACGACGCTCAGGTGAACGCCAACCCCGATGTGAGGAGCATAAGGATAAAGCACCTCACGGATGGGGAGGAGATAGACGAGATCGAAAGAGAGGACATAGAGCACGCCACGGACATACTGAGGAGGCAGCTGGTTGAGAGGGACTTCAACCTCGTCGACGTCAGCAAGGCCATAGCGGTCTATCACTACGCGGAAGGAGTCTCCGCCGGCGTTATAAGCGAGATGGCCGAAGCCTACCGGACGCTCGCGGCGGTTTACCTCTACTATCCGTTCGAGAGGAGGCCGAGCCCCTTCATGGAGTTCTACGGCATGCAGAACCCGTCAAGGAGGACGATGTTCAGGGACGAGGACGAGATGATCAGGGCGATGGTGGAGGAGAGGGACTACTGGGCCAAGGTTTAGTAGACCTTCCACTCATCGAAGTCCATATCTCCCTCCTTTTTCTGCTCGTCGAAGTCGCACGGCAGGAGCTCCTCCCAGCCAGGACCTCCAAACAGGGGTTTCTCGTTCGTGGCAAATCTCAGGTATCTGCTTACGTGATACTGGAAAGTCGCGGCAGCGTTTGCGAAACGCGCCATGCCTTTATGCCTTTTCCCGACTATCAGCGTGTAGAAGAACTGCACAAACGTAACGACGCCGACTACGAGATTTAAACCGTATAGTATTATGCCGTAGACTATCGCCAGTGGAATCCTTAATAACGCTTCAACACGCTCTCCCATGAGAACACCTCCGTTGTTATTCAATAGAATAGTACCAACAAACCACTTAAAAGCTTAACGTGAACAGGAGGCCGGGAAGATAAGAGAATAGAAAGGAAAGGAGATCACTTCTTGACCCATCCGCGGGCCTTCATGGCGTCGTAGACCCTCTGAACGGCGACGACGTAGGCGGCGTCACGCATGTTAATCTTCTTCTCCTTGTGGGTGTTGTAGACGTCCCAGAAGGCCTTGGTCATCTTCTTGTCGAGCTTGGCCCTGGTCTCCTCGACCGTCCAGTAGTCGCCGGTTATGTTCTGGACCCACTCGAAGTAGCTGACGGTGACACCGCCGGCGTTGCACAGGAAGTCAGGTATGATGAGGACGCCCTTCTCGTGGAGGATCTCGTCGGCCTCGGGCGTCGTCGGACCGTTGGCGAGCTCGGCAACGATCTTGGCCTTGATCCTGTCGGCGTTGTCCTTGGTTATGACCTCCTCAATGGCGGCCGGGGCAAGGACGTCGACGTCGAGCTCGAGAAGCTCCTCGTTGGTGATGTTCTGGGCGCCTGGGAAGTCCTTGACTGAGCCGTGCTCCCTCTTCCACTTGAGGACCTCGTCGGCGTTGAGGCCGTCCGGGTTGTAGATGCCGCCCTTGCTGTCGCTGACTGCGACGACCTTCATGCCGTAC
>JAADEC010000032.1 GCA_013153595.1 Thermococci archaeon
GCACGAGGAGGCATCTCACCGAGTTCTGGCACCTGGAGCTTGAGGGAGCTTGGATGGGCCTCTGGGACATACTCAAGGTTGAGGAAGAGCTGGTCAGCCACATGGTTCAGAGGGCCCTTGAGCTGAGGAAGAGTGAGATAGAGACCTTCAGAAAGGACTTCACGACGCTCAAGAACGCCGTTCCCCCCTTCCCGCGGGTGAGCTACGATGAGGCGATTGAGATACTACAGAGGAAGGGCGTTCAGATAGAGTGGGGGGAGGACATGGGTGCGGACGAGGAGCGCGTTCTGACTGAGGAGTTCGATGCACCGTTCTTCGTCTACGGCTACCCGAAGAACATAAAGGCGTTCTACATGAAGGAGGATCCCATGGATCCGAGGAAGGTCTTGGCGGCTGACATGCTCGCACCTGAAGGCTACGGGGAGATAATAGGAGGCTCCGAACGTGAGGACCGCTACGAGAAGCTCGTTCGGAGGATCAGGGAGGAAGGCCTCGACCCGAAGGACTACGAGTGGTACCTCGACCTGAGGAAGTACGGTTCGGTTCCCCACAGCGGCTTCGGAATTGGACTCGAGCGCTTCACGGCGTGGGTGATGAACCTTGACCACATTCGCTGGGCCACCCTCTTCCCGAGGACGCCGAGCAGGATATACCCGTGAGGGACAAACATTTTATATCCCCCTCGATCCAATTGAGACGGAGGAATGAACGTGAGGCTCCCATCTCAGAAGACGAAGATAGTGGCCACGATAGGTCCATCTTCCAACAGCGTGAGGATCATTGAGAGGATGATAAAGGCAGGCATGAGCGTGGCACGCTTGAACCTTGCCCACGGGACGTTTGAACAGCACAGGAAGATGATAGAGAACGTGAGGACCGCATCCGCAAGAACTGGCATGAGGGTTGCGATACTCGGGGATCTCCCAGGTGTCAAGATCAGGGTTGGAAAGCTCGTGAACGGGAAGATGGAGCTCAGGAGAAACCAGACGGTTACCCTGACGACGAAGGACATTGAGGGGATAGACGGGATAGTCCCCGTTGAGTTCAAGGATTTCCCAAAGCTCGTGTCGCCCGGCGACGTCATATACCTGAGCGACGGCTTCATCGTCCTCAGGGTGGAGCGGGTGGACGGGCCCGACGTGGTGTGCAAGGTGGTTGTCGGGGGTACGCTCTACTCGAAGAAGGGGATAAACGTTCCGAAGGCCAGGATACCGCTCGAGGCCGTTACCGAGCACGATCTTGAGATACTTGAGTTTCTGCTTGAGGAGGACGTTGATGCGGTTGGGATCTCCTTCGTGGGCTCTGCGTACGATGTCCTCAGGGTCAGGCGGTTCGTGGAGGAGCACGGTAAGAACATGTTCTTGGTGGCCAAGATCGAGCGTCCGGACGCCATAAGGAACTTCGAGGAGATTCTGAGCGCGGCCGATGGTGTCATGATAGCCAGGGGAGACCTCGGGGTAGAGACTTCCATGGAGAAGCTCCCGATACTCCAGAAGAGGTTGATATCGAGGGCCGTGATGGTCGGGAAGCCTGCCATAGTGGCGACCCAGATGCTTGAGAGCATGACGACCGAGAAGCTCCCGACGAGGGCGGAGGTAACCGACGTCGCGAACGCGATACTCGATGGTGCTGATGCCGTCATGCTGTCCGAGGAGACCGCGGTGGGTAAGTACCCTGTTGAGGCGGTCAGGATGATGGCGAGGATAGCGAGAACCACGGAGAGCTACAGGGAGAGCTTTGGAGAGACGAGGATGATGGAGTGGAAGGCTGCGCTGCCTAAGAGGGGTACGATAAAGGACGCGATAACGAGGAGCATAATAGAGGCCCTTCAGGTCGTTGACATCAAGTACATCCTGACGCCGACTAAGACCGGCTACACACCCCGTCTGATAGTCAGGTTCAGGCCAAAACAGTGGATACTCGCGTTCACAAAGAACGAGAAGGTCGCCAACGGTCTCATGTTCAGCTACGGTGTCTATCCGTTCGTGCTTGACAGCGACTCCGAGGAGGTAATACTCGAGTTCATAAAGGGCCTCGGGCTGGTCAAAGAGGATGACATGGTTCTTCTGACCAAGGGCGCGCCCATAGGGAAGACCGTCGGGACGAACACGATAAGGATATTCCAGGTGAGGTAGCTACTCACCCGCACATTTTAGCTTTCCTTCCAGTTCTATTATCTTCTCCAGGACGCACCTGAGGTTGTTCAGATCGGTCAGGACGTTTTTTACGTCAGTTCTGTTCAGATCTTCGAGAGCTTTTATGGCAGGTAACACCTCATGCTCGAGCATCTCCCGTGGCTGCCTCAGGAACTCGGAGAAGAAGCTTGGAACTGCTGTGAAGAGCTTGGTCCTACCTTCTTTGTGCATTTTGATTAGATACCTGCTCTCAAGCTTGGATAATGAGAGAGAAACTGCTGATCTGCTCAGACCGGCCATTTTAGCAAGTTCCTGTATTCTCATTGGCCTGTTGCTTAGGAGGAGCAGAGCGTACACCTTACCGTCACTCGGTGTGTAGCCCCACCTACTCATCATCCTCTGTACGGATTCAACGAACATCCGCCTGATGTCGCCGTTGTCTTTCATTTTAACCCACCATAAAAGCTAAAAATTAAAACATTAAAAAGTTTGGTCATTTCCCAACTGCCATCAGGGCCCCTCCAATAACGGCCAGCCAGCTTCCTATTGTCCAGAAACCCCCATCGAACGGCATGGTTATAAAGCCGAGAACGAGGGTCGTCCATCCTATCGCACTGCTTCTCCTGTAGAATGGCATTATTATGAACATTATTATGCTGAGGGTTATCTCCACACCCGCCACAGTTCCTTTGCCTCCGCCGTGCCATCCGTAAAAGTTACCCGTTGCTCCAACGGCTATGCCGTCTATCAGTATCAGGAGGGCTCCTATAACTGCTATGGTCAGACCGGCCTTCGCAGACGCCATCTCAATCACCTCCAGCGGTTTTGTCGGTGATATTTAGAAACAATTGTATTTAAAGTTTTTGGTATAATTTTTATAACAAAAATAATTGTTACTAATGAAACAAAAATAGCGGCCTAAAGCCCCTTCGAGGGCTCTTCCATGAGAACCTTGCACTTCCACAGGCCTGCTATCTTTCTCCACACCTTAACGTACCCGACGAGGAAGGGTATCTGAAGTATAGGAGTTATGGCTGGTGCTATGGCCATCATCCCAGCTCCCGCAGCGAGTGCTATGGCCATTGCGGTTCCCTCGTTCTTGCCGACGGATGTGAACGTTATTGCCATGTGATCCCTGTAAGGAACTCCTGCAACCCTGTCCACCGCTGTCATTAAAAGCAGGGCTGTGCTGTAATAAATGAGCAATGGTATCAATGCCACTCCGACGATCGTGGGATGCTTCGCTATCACACTGGCCTTCTCCATGAATATGAGGAATACTATGGTGTACATTCCCATCAGTGATATTGCTGGGAAGGCAGGTCTCACCCTCATGAATCCTTCTGTCCCGAGTCTCCTCATGAGCCAGTGCCTGGTGAGCACGCCGAGTACCATAGGGGTTATGACCACTATTATTATCGTCCTGACGAGCAACCAAGACGAGATTGGAACGTTGTAGGAGCTTGCGAACACTTTGAGCCATCCAGGAACGGTAACTATGGCGAGGGTGAAGCTCAGGGCGACGACTATTGTGGCGAGCTCTATCCTTCCCTTCGTGAACCCGGTGTAAGCGATGCTCATCGAGGAGCATGGAACAACCATAGCTAAGAGGAGACCAAGTGCAAGCTTCGGCGGCATGCTCATGAACCTGCTGACGAGAAGTGTTGCCCCGTACATTATAAGAGGAGAGAGGATAAGTCCCATTACGAGGGCTATCGTGAGTTGTTTCCAGAGCTTGGCCGAGTTCTTTAGCTCGCCGAGCTTCAGATTTATCATCATGGGGTATATCATCGCTATAACGACGATCATATTGAGTGTCTTGAGATAGTGGTGGTATGGCTTAAGGTTGGTGTGGGTACCAACGAGGAATCCAGCCACCATTGACACTGCCACATAAATCGGAAGGTACCTGTCGAGGTGCTCTTTAAACCTCATCCAGTTTACGCTCATGGTTCATCCCTCCTTTGGCCGACTCCTATCACCAAGATGGGTGCTTGGCTGAGAGATATCACCTTAAGAGTGGTTGATCCCGGGGAATGATGGATTGATGGATCGCCATGACTTGGAATCACGACAACGGATGCATCTTCCCTATCGGCGACTTCGGTTATTCTTCTCCCTGGATCTCCAAAAATCACGATAGTCCTCACGTTGTCAGTTTTGAAGACCCGCGAAACCCGGGTTGCCTCTATCCACAGCCTCCTCTCAGCTATATCCCTAAGGATCTCCTCTGCTTCGGTCGTCGAAGTTGCCCTATGTTCCTTCATGAAAACCCTTAGGGTTTCCTCATCTATCACGTGTAATAACACGACCTCATCCGCCTGTACTTTCATCTTCTCAAGCTTTGCAAGGGCTTCCTCGTATCCCACCCCGAAGTCTGTCGGCAGGAGAATCCTTCCAAATATCATCACTATCACATGTCATGTTTTTCATTCCAGTTATTATTCACATATTAGGGAAGCCTAATACTATTTAAACCTTTCTGGTCACACTTGCCCGGCAAACGCTTAAAACATGAAGGATAATTCATGAAAGGTGGTGGACATGAGGATTGGCGTACCAGTTGAAACGAATGAAGGGCTTGAGAGCAGGGTTTCGAGGCACTTCGGCAGGGCCCGCTACCTCGCGATCGCGGATCTGACCGGGGATAACTTCGGTGAGGTCAGGTTCGTTGAGCTGCCTGAGTCGCACGGCCCGGGAGAGCTCCCGTCGCTCGCGGCCCGCGAGGGTGTTGACGTCGTTGTAGCGTACGGAATCGGGGGGAGGGCCCTTGCCGCGTTTTCGGAGCTCGGTATCGACGTGATAACGGGTGTGGACGGTACGCTGGGAGATGTCCTGCGGGGACTGGCCGAGGGTAGGATTGAGAGCGACCCGGGGTGGGCGGAGGTGATAAAGAGGGAGAAGTCTCACGATTAGCCTTCAGGTCTGATGATTAGCCTTCAGGTCTGCCGTCCGCCGTCGGGTTTGAACATGCCCTCAACCTCAACGATCCCTCTTCCTATAACCGCCCTGTAGCTCTTTCCGGCGCAGTTCAGACACAGAGGCTCCCCGTTCACGTAGACGACCCTGCTCGACATGACGACCTCCCCGCACCTTGAGCACCTGACGCTCTCGAATATCGGCGCCTGCTCTATCGGCCTCACCCTGACCCTCTCGATCTTGAACTCTTCGGGCGGAACCTTCAGCATCCTCCGCCCTGCCTCCTCCCACAGCTCGCTCAGTCTCTTCTTATCCTCTTCGCTTCCCTTCCGCTCCCTCACGACCTTCCTGAACAGCTCGATGGCCTCAGGAGGGTAGTACTTCCTCAGCCTCTCCGGATCGATGCACACCCTGACTCCCTCCCAGTTGCTCCTCTTAACGAGGGTTAGGGCTGTCTTCCCCAGATCGAGGTATATCAGGGCGTTGTTGCCGAGGGTGCAGCCTGTGGTTACCTGAACGCCGTCGGTGAAGCAGTTGTTGGTCTCGACGATGGCGAGTATCGACTCGTCTATGCTCGCTGACGTGTCCAGCCTTTCAACGCCCAGCTCGTCCATCGCTATGAGCGAGGCCCTTATCCCGAGCGCCACGTAGGGGCAGACGTGACCGTGGAACTGCCTTGCCACCTCCAAGAGCCCAAGCGCGTCCCTCTCCCCAACGAGCCTTCTGACATCCAGCATCGTATCACCGCTCCCCTGATTGGTGCCACGGCTTTAAAGGTTATCAACCCGAGGTTTGGGAAAGGATTATAAATGAAATATTTTTCAATTGTATGGTGATGCATATGAGCGGTAACGAGGCTCCCGTCGTGGGGAAAGACGCCCTCGGAAGGCCCGTGAAGGACCTCAGCGTCATCCCCTGGTGGGGTGTTGACAGGAAGAGCATAGAGTGGTACCCGCGGATAAACTACGACAAATGCGCGGGCTGCGGTCTGTGCTTCGTGACGTGCGGAAGGAGGGTCTTCGACTGGGACGGAGAGAGGGGAAAGCCCGTGGTAGCCAGACCGTACAACTGCATGGTGGGCTGTTCAACGTGCGCCACCCTCTGCCCCTGTGACGCCATAGAGTTCCCGCCGAAGGACTACATAAAGAAGCTGATCGCGAGGAACAGGGTCGTCAAGAAGGCATTTGAGATGGTCGAACCGATAACGAGGAGGAACCACCTGAACGAGAGGGAGGTTGAGAGCGACTTCACACCCTGAGGATCGCCGAACCTTTCTCGTTTTCTTCGTTGGCGCGCTTGGACTCCCTGAGCATGTTGATGAGGGCCCTGACCGTCCTCCTGAATATGAAGCCATGCCTCTCGATCAGATCCTGAACTATGACCTTTGGCCTCAGGTAGAATGAGACGTACGCCTTCCTCAGCATCCTGACTATCCCGTCCGCGGTGAAGTGTCTAAGCCTCAGGACAGGGTCGAGGGTGGTGTACCTCCTCCAGTTGAACGTCCTTATCAGCCCATTCTCAAGGCCGTAGGCCCAGAGCCTCGTGCCGGGATAGGGGGTCGCTATCGTGAACTGGGCGAAGTCTACGCCGACGCGCTTCGAGAACCTTATGGTCTTCTCGACGTCCTTCCTCGTTTCGTCGGGGAAGCCTATGACGAAGGATCCCAACACCCTGAGTCCAACCCTTTTGGCGGTTTTAACCGCCGCCTTCGCCTTATCGAGCGTTATCCCCTTCCCTATGAACTTCAGGGTTCTCTCCGATCCGGATTCTATTCCGAAGTAAACCGTGTGACAGCCCGCCCTCTTCATCTCCCGTCCGACGTCCTCCGAAAACGTGTCCACCCTCGAAGACGCGCTCCAGCTTACGTCGAGGCCCTCCCTCACGATCGCCTTAGCTATCTCCATCGCCCTTCTCCTGTTGAGGGTGAAGGTATCGTCCAGGAACTCTACCTCCCTTATACCGTATTCGTTGCGCAGCATCGACAGTTCCTCGATGACCCGCTCAACGCTGTGTCCCCTCCACCTCTTCCCGAACTGGAGGGATGAGGAGCAGAAGACGCAGTTGAAGGGACAGCCCCTGCTCGTCATTACCACACCGAACTGGCTGTTGCCAGCCCTGTACCTTTCCATCGGGAGGAGGTCGTAGGCGGGCATCGGGATATCGTCAACGTTCTTTATGAGCGGCCGCGGCGGGTTGTTCACAACCCCTCCATCGTTTCTGTAAGAGAGCCCCGGGAGGCCCTTCAGGTTTTCTCCCCTCTCCAGCCTGTCCAGGAGCTCTTTAAACGTCAGCTCCCCTTCTCCCCTGACCACGGCGTCGACGTACCGGCACTCCTTCAGGGTTCTCTCCGGGACGAACGTCACATGCGGTCCTCCCATGACGACGAAAGAGTTCTCGTTCAGGCTCTTCGCTATCTCGGCCACCCTGTAGGCGTCGTATATCATCGAGGTCGTAGATGTTATGCCAACCACGTCCGGGTCGAACCTCTTCATTATGCGCACAACGTCGCTGAAGTCCAGATCCTCGGCGAGGGAATCGACTATCCTGACCTCGTGCTCCTCCCTGACCATTGAGGCGAGGTAGGCGAGGCCAAGGGGAGGGCCTGTTGTGCCTATGATGCTCTTTATGGCGCTGTCCGTTGGCGGCGACACGAGGAGCACATTCATGTCACATCATCCCGTCATGACGGATAGATGTGTTAGAACGTAAGGTTCCGATGTTCTTAAATATTGTGTTTGCGCTGACGCTATAGAACGCCCGCGACGCTCAGAAGTATCTTGGCCGCCATCAGATATATCACGCCGCCGAGGAGCCTCCTGACGTCCCCCGGACTCAGTCTGGTGTGCATCAGGTGTGAACCGATCCAGCCCCCCGCGAGTGCTGGCAGGGCCACCACGAGGGCGAGGTTCACGCTGAAGCCTCCCATCCCGCTGTACGTCAGGAAGCTTATGAGGGACGAGAAGAACACCACGACGGCCGTCGTGGTCGCCACCTTCTTGGGTTCGTGCCCGAGCATTATAAGGGACGGGCTGAGCACCGCTCCCCCTCCAACGCCGAGTAGACCTCCCAAAAAGCCAGCCAAAGCTCCGATGGAAGCGCCGCCTATCGTCCCTCCTCTGGTCCTCCCCCTCTTTGGGTGGAAGAACGTGAGGACCGTTCCCGAGTAGAGCAGGAAGACGGCGAAAACTATCATCACAGCGGTCTTTGGGAAGAGCCTGCTTGAGTAGGCACCGAGGGCTCCCCCGGCCATGCTCGTGATCACTATCGGAAGGGAGAACCTGTAGTCGAGCTTCCCATGCCTGATGTTCTTCAGGGTTGAGGACAGCATGGCCAGCGTGTTCGTGAACAGTCCTGTCGTCTTGGCGATCAGGAAGGGGACCCCCATCCATTCCATGCTCGGGACGAGCACAATCGCGCTCCCAACACCGCCCATGGCGAAGACCGTGCTGACCACGAACGCCCACACAGCGAGTGCTGCCGTGTTCATATCCCTTCCTCCATTCGGGTGCCCTAATTGTTTGTGGGTTCCTTAACGGCTTCACTTAAAAACCTTTTCATCCGTTCTTCGTCCATCGCTCACCGTTTGCCATTCACCGTTCACCGTCACCGTTCATGTTTTAAGCGTCCCCTCCAACGCAGGAACATGGCGAGGATACTCGTGACCAACGACGACGGGATATACTCGAGGGGGCTGAGGGCAGCGGTCGAAGCCGTGAGGGAGCTTGGAGACGTGTACGTCGTGGCCCCGCTCACCCAGAAGAGCGCAACAGGGAGGGCCATGACCCTTCACAGACCCCTGAGGGCCAAACTCGTTAGCGTCCCCGGGGCGAGGATGGCTTACGGTCTGAGCGGAACCCCAACCGACTGCGTCATATTCGCCGTCGCCCGCTTCGGAAACTTCGACGTTGCCATAAGCGGCATAAATCTTGGGGAGAACCTGAGCACCGAGATAACCGTTTCAGGCACGACTTCGGCGGCGATTGAAGCAGCCACTCACGGGATGCCGGGCGTGGCAGTCAGCCTGGAGGTGGAGTGGAAGAAGACCCTCGGCGAGGGGGAGGGGGTGGACTTCTCGGTGGCGGCGGGATTCCTGAGGAGGGTTGTCGGTGAGGTGCTGGAGCACGGACTCCCTGAGGGCGTCGATCTCCTCAACCTGAACGTCCCGAGCTCGGCCACGGGGGAGACCCCGATCGAAATAACGCGGCTGGCGAGGAGGCGGTACGCTCCCACAGTTGAGGAGAGGATAGACCCCAAGGGAAACCCGTACTACTGGATAGTCGGGAGGCTGCTTGAGGAGTTCGAGCCGGGAACGGACGCCTACGCGCTGAAGGTTGAGCGGAAGGTCAGCCTGACGCCCCTGAACATAGACATGAGCGTTAGGAATGAGGAGACCCTCCGCCGGCTCAGGGAGATATTTGAGAACGGCTCTCGATGAGCCTCAGGAAGCTCACGGGTTTGATGTTGTGAGCGCTGGCGACCATCATCGGCAGGTCAACCACCCTTCTCACCTTTTCTATTATCCCGACGTCGGCGGTTGCGACTGTGTCGAAGCCTTTGAGGACGAAATCGGGGCTTCTGACGAGCCTGACCTCCCCTTCAACTCCCTTCCTTTTCATTACCCGTTCGGTGATGCCGGCTATGAGCCCGCTCTTCGAGACCGATCGCCCGTAGAAGAAGATGACCTCGTCGGGCCCCACGGCCTTCGCGGCCTCCACGGCCAGCTTTATGACCCTCTCCGTTCTCCCGCTCATCCGGTACCTCCCTTGGTACTTCACGTCCCTGAGCAGTCCGTCCTCACACTCTATCGCCTCTCCATCGAGGACTGATTCTATCGTTATCAGAACGTTGAAGCCGTCAACGGCGAGCGTTCCGCCGTCGAGCGATGAAACCAGCTTCTCCCTTACGCCGCTTATCCAGTCGTCGGGGAAGGTGCACCTCGCGAGGAGATACCTATCATCGAGGCTCAGCCTGTAGTGGTCGGCCACGAACTTGAGGGCGTGGCTCTTCCTGTAGCCCCTGTTGAGGAGGTATTTGAGGTCGGAGTAAGCGTCTTTCAGGCACTCCTTACACGACCTTCTCAAGGGTCTCCCCCTCTATGCCCGTGTGTATCCTCACCCTTACCTTTCCGCTCAGCAGGGAGCTCTCGACCTTCTTCGTCAGCACCTCGTCGACCTGAAATATGCCGGCTGGATGCCGCATCCATATCTCTATCAGGATCGGCTCCTCCTCAGTTCCCTCCTTTATCTCCACCCGCTCTATCGCGAGGGCGGAGACGCCGTGTATGTCGACGCTGTCCTTCTTGTAGGCTAGGCGGCTCCTCCCCGCCTCCATGTCGCATCCGTCCGCTATCTTTACGAGGCTCCCCTCGATCGTCGTGCACTGTACGGCCTCGTCGTGGGTGTATATCGCGTTCAGGGTGAGAGCCTTAAGGAGCAGAGGATCCTCGCTCTCGAACTCCTTGACGAGTCTCTCCACGATCGGCTCGGCTATCATGACGCTGAAGAGGTAGTGCTCGTTCCTGTGTATCATGTTACCGAGGTCATGGAGCAGGGCCCCGAACGCGACAACGAACTTGCTCCACCTCCTCGGTTTGCCGAGTATCTCAGCCGTCGTCCTTATGCCCGCCTTCTCCACTATCCTGAGCAGCTCAAGGGCCCTGCGCGTCGTCAGGAGAACGTGAACTGGACCGTGGTCGTTGAACCTGTAGACGTTGAGGACGACGTAGTTGGTGGTCTCGAAGTAGTAGAGGTTCTCCCTGAAAGTCCTCTCGTAGAGCCTGAAGATCTCTTCATCTCCGAGCAGTGTCTCTATCTCCTTCAGCAGCGCTTCTTCCAGGTACATGTCTTTCCCCATCGATCTTCTTCAAGCAAACTTTAAATTTACCCCACACAACCTTGGAACATGTGCGCGCACACCTTCGGCACCCACGGACTTGATGGCGAGATGAGCATAACCGTGGGGAACAGAACCGTGAGACTGCACCGGGTGGAGAGGGGCTACGTTTACGAGCGGGAGGATAGGCGAGTCTTTCTCGTGGACGCTCGATCTGTGGAGGTTCTGCCTCACCCCGCCGTTGGGTACGGGGTCCGGTTCCTCATGCTGAGGCTGAAGGAGGGTCTCGTCGTGCCTCCAGGGGATTCCCTAACCGGCTACCTGTCCGCGCCCGTCGATGTGAGCGTGAGGGTCTGTGGCTCTGAAATCGACAGGTTCACGATCTGCAGGGAGAAGTACGCCCTCTACGGAAAGGACAACGCGGGCGTGATAACAAGGTACTGGGTTACGGGCTTTTCGAGGGATGAGCCGGAGTCCCTCGGGGCCATGAAGGTGGTCATCAGGAACCCGGCGGAGGACTGGGGACACCTCGACAGGATAGTCGTCCCCATAGCCAACAGCCCGATGTTCTACTCCCCTGAAAGGGCCTACTATCCGCTCGTTATAGTGACGCTCAGGGAGTTCCCTGAGGTCAACAACACCGGAAACCCTCCTGACGGAACGCTCAAGAGGGTCGGGAAGGATCGCATAATACCCAACTTCCTGATGAGGTGGTAGGATGGTCGGATGGATTACCTTAGCCCTGGCCAGCAGCATCGCTAACGCCAGCAACACGTCCAGCTCAGCCTCGAACTCGACTTCCGGCTTCATGAGCACGACCATAGCCTACACCCTGACCGTGGGCGACGTCGTCAAGGCCTTGGCCGCTCTAATGGTGCTCCTCATAGCCGGGCGGATAATCAGGATGCTCATACTCAGGGCCTCGAAGGATACCCCATACCCGTGGATAGTCAACGAGGACACTGCGGGGATATTCTACCGCCTCTTCGCCTTAGCGGGTGTTATCGGGGCCCTCTACTTCCTTAAGATAACCTCGTACAGGCTCGACGGGACCAACCTCGGCAACGTGGTCTTCGCAGTGGGCTTCTTCTACCTCATGTACCTCCTCGCCAAGAAGTCCAAGGACTACTTCGTCCTGAGCACGGGCAAGAAACCGAGCCCCGACGTTCAGGTTAAGGCCAAGATCTTCTACTACGTCCTCCTCACGATAGCGTTCTTCCTCGCCCTGAACATAGCGGGGATAACCTCGAGGCTTGGGGCCCTGCTCGCCGCGGCGGGGATAACCGGCATAGTGCTCGGCCTCTCGGCCCAGACGGTCATAGCCAACTTCATATCGGGCCTGTTCATGTACTTCGACAAGCCGCTGAGGATAGGAGACCCCGTCCGGATAGGGGATCTCGAGGGAGTTGTGGAGGACATAAGGATACTCTCAACGCGGATAAGATCGTGGGACGGGACTCTGATAAGGATACCGAACGAGAAGCTCTTCAACAGCAACATAATCAACCTCCAGCGCTACCCCGCGAGGAGGATGGACCTGACGGTTGGGATAGCCTACTCCGCCGATGCCCAGAGGGCTATAGAGGTCATAAGGAAGACGCTCGATGAGATGCCGCTGGTTCTGGCTGAGCCTGAGCCGTGGATATTCGTCGAAGACCTCGGGGACAGCTCCGTCAACCTGTCCGTCAGGGCCTGGGTTCCGAGCGAGAAGTGGTTCGACGTCAGGGGCGAGATAGTCGGGAGGATAAAGAAGGCGCTGGACGAGGCCGGCATAGAGATACCGTTCCCGCAGCGCGTCAACTGGTTCGCCGAGCCTCTGAGGGTGGAGATAACTGGGGTAGATGAAGATAAAGGAGATGGGAGCTGAAACACAGGCCGAAAATCAAACCGTCACCGATGCGGCAGCGGGATCAAACCCGCTCTACCTATTTTCTCTGCAACGATGACCGCTATGATGGCCTTAGCAACGTCGAAAGGTATGAACGGCAGCACACCGACCGTCAGGGCCTTTTCTGGACCGATAATGACAGAAAGCCTCGCCCAGCCGAGCAGGTATATAAGCCCCACCGCGGCGAGCGAGAGTGTCAGCATGGTCCACCTCCCCTTTTCCCTTGATAGGCCAGCCAAGAACGCCGCCAGAGGAAAGGCCACTATGTAGCCGCCTAAGGGGCCGTAGATCTGTCCTAAACCGCCAGTTAGGCCGGCGAACACGGGCAGCCCCAGCGCTCCCGCCACATCGTAGACCAGCAGGGCAAGAAAGCCAAGCCTCGGACCGAGCATCAGGCCCGAGAGCAGCACGAAGAGCACCTGTAGTGTTACGGGCACCTGACCTATCGGTACGGAAACCTGAGCCCCAACGGCGGTTAGCGCCGCCATGACCCCAACGAGAGCAGTTTCACGAGGCTGCATGTGGGACGTTAATGTTAACTCTAAAAAATATTTGGTTAACGTTTATAAGGAGGGCGAGACGAGTGGGTACCATGCTCAGGAGCGATGGGAAGAAGGCCGCCATAATTGAGACGCTGGCATCCTCCGGACGCTGGGTTTCAGGCAGGAAACTGGGCGACATGCTCAACATGTCCAGGGTGGCGGTGTGGAAGCATATCAACGATCTCAGGAGGCTCGGATACGTCATAGAGTCAAGCAGGGCAGGCTACAGGCTCATAAAGCGGCCCGATAAGCCCTATCCCTGGGAACTCGGGGGCGTCAGGGCCTACTACGTAGAGAGCACGGGCTCAACAATGGACGTGGCCAAAGCGCTGGCCGAGAGGGGCGAGGAGCAGGCGGTGGTCATAGCGGGCAGACAGGAAAAAGGACGGGGAAGGATGGGGCGGAGCTGGCTGTCACCTGAGGGCGGCTTCTACACATCGCTCATACTGAGGCCGAGGATGAGGGTTCAGGATTCAGGGCTCTTGGCGAGGCATGTGGCGAGCAGGGTGGCCGGTGTGCTGGGGTCGTACGGTGTCAAGCCCGACCTCTTGGGCAACAACTTCTACTTCAGGGGGCGGAAGCTCGGAGGGGTCCTCGTGGAGGTCGAGGGGGAGCTCGACGTTCTCAGGTTCGCGATCGTCGGCATAGGCGTCAACGTCAACAACCCTGTTCCCGAGGGGGCCGTCTCCCTGAGGGAGATACTGGGAAGGAGGGTCAGCCTGCTCGACTTCGCCAGGAGGGTTGTGGAGGCTCTGAGGGGGATGGACGTTGATAAGGCTGAGGGGGATCTGGCACTCCTACGGTAGCGGCTACGTTCTCAGGGACGTTAGCCTCGACATCGGCGAAGATGAGGTAACGGCCGTGGTGGGCATAAACGGTGCGGGCAAGACGACCCTCGCCAAGGTCATGGCGGGGCTGATCAGACCGAGCAGGGGAAGGGTGGAGAGGAGCGGTCTGGTCGGGTACGTCCCTCAGAACCCTGAGTACTTCTTCTTTGAGGATACTGTGTTCGATGAAGTCGCCTTCGGACCGCGGAACCTCGGTATGAGGGGTGGAGAGCTTGAGAGGAACGTGAGGTGGGCGCTCCGGGTCGCGGGGCTCGAGGGGCTCGAGGAGAGGAACCCCCACACTCTGAGCGGTGGGGAGAAGAAGAGGCTCGCCATAGCCTGCGTGCTTTCGATGAGGCCCCTCCATGTGGTGCTCGACGAGCCGCTCGCGAACGTCGATCCCCCCTCCCGCGCGAGACTGATGGACGTAATGAGGAGCCTCGGAAGCGTCGTTTTGGTGACCCACGACATGGGGCTTGTCCTTGAGCTGGCGGACAGGGTCGTGCTCCTTCACGGGGGAAAGGTGGTTCTGGACGAGGGAACGGAGGAGTTCTTCCAGGAGGACCTCACGCCCTACGGGCTGGAGAAGCCCCTCACGCTGAGGCTGGCTGAGGAGATGGGGCTGGGGTTCGTCAGGACGGAGGGGGAGCTGCTCGAAAGGTTAAGCACGGGGAGGGCTGGAGTTGAGGACGGTTCTTAAGATCGTGCTCCTGACCGCGGCATCGCTGGCGGTTCCCTTCCTGCCCGTGGCTCCTGCGGCGGTGTTCATCCCGGCGCTCGTCCTGCTGCTGTTGCTGGGAACAGATGGAGACGGCAGGAGGACGCTCGTAGGGGTTATCCTCTTCGTCGGGCTCCTGAACATTCCCCTCCTCCTGAGGGGGCCCCTAATCTTCTTCGGCTACTTCGTCAGGGTGCTGCTCATGACCCTCCTCGGCTACGCCCTCGTGGCAACGACGAGCACGGGGGAGCTGATATCAGCCCTCAGAAAGTTGGGATTCCCTGAAGGGGTTACGATGGCCCTGTGCGTAATGGTGAGGAGCCTGCCCATGATGTCCAGGCTGGCAGGGGAGGTCAGGCAGGCTCAGAGGGGACGGGGCGCCAGGGGAATACGGGGAACCCTGTCGCTGGCTGTACCGCTCCTCGTCCTTTCAATAAAGCTGGCGGAGGAGGTTGGAGAATCTCTTGAGGGACGGGCTTTCGGCGGTCGGGTCCCCGAGTTTCGGGAGAAAAGGTGAACCTGACGTTGGGCAACGTTCAGGCCTGCTTTCTGGGTTTCCTCTTACGCCCCTTCTTTAGATCCACGAGCCCCTTGGCGTAGGGGCAGAGTTCCCTCAGTGGGCACTCATCGCACCTCGGCCCTATCGGCCTGCATATGGCCTTTCCGTGGTCCACCATGGCGTGGTTGACGTATATCCAGAGGTCTTCAGGTATCAGCTCCCTCAGGTACTCCTCGACCTTCTCGGGCGGAACGTCGGGCGGAGCGAGGCCGAGGCGCTTGCTTATCCTGTTGACGTGGGTGTCCACAGGAATCGCCTGCCTGCCGAACCCGTAGGCCAGCACTATGTTGGCGCACTTCCTTCCTATCCCCGGCAGCCTCATGAGTTCGTGGACGTCGTCAGGAACCTCACCGCCGTACTCCCTGAGGAGTATCCTCGATGACTCGACTATCCACCTTCCCTTGCTCCTCCACAGCCCGACGCCCTCGCGCCTGAGAAGGGCCTGAACGTCCTCCACCTTGGCCTTGGCCAGCTCCTCAATGCCAGGATAGCGCCTGAAGAGGGCCTCGGCGGCCCTGTCGGTGACCTCGTCCCGGTTCCTCTGGGAGATTATGCAGCGGATGAGCGTGAAGTACGGATCGCCGTGGAGGAGCCTGTCGCGGGGATAGGCCTCCATGAGCTTCCTGACTATGAGAAGAGCCCGCTTCTTCTTCTCATCCCAGTCCTCCTCAAAAGTGAACGAGCCGGAGGAGGGACGCATCGAACCACCGCCGGAGAAAAGGAAATCGGATCAGGCGTTCTCCTCTTTGAGGAGAACAGCGTTCACGATGCCGTGCTGGCCTGGCCTGCTCGTGACAACCGCCTTACCGATCTCGGTCTCTATTATCGCGCCCTTGGTTACCACGTCACGCCTCGCGTACTGCCTGTTCGCGGGGTTCTCAAGGACGCGCTCTATCTTCACCTTCCTTCCCTTACCGTTCTCGAAGACGTTGGCGTAGAGCGCCCCGACGAGCCTCACCTTCCTGTTGCCGCCCCTCGTCCTTATGATCTTCCTCTTCTCGCTCTCCTCAACGACTTTTGTGAAGGCGGGCTCTCTGCCGAGCTCGTACTTCCGCTTCTTTCTCGCCATGACTATTCTTCCGCCGGATGACTTCTTGAGTGATCTTCCCTGCCATATGGACACGACTCTCACCCCTATGAGAACCTTGGACTCGCGTTTATAAGCTTTTCCACGTTACCGTTATAACTCCGGGGACGAACGGGTTACGTGATCGGCATGATAAAGAACAAGCTGATCGTCGTAACAGGCGGGGCTGGCTTCATAGGCTCTCACATAGCCTGGGAGCTGAGCAAGGACAATGAAGTGGTCGTCATCGACAACCTCTACACCGGGAACAGGGAGAACGTTCCGCCCGCCGCGAGGTTCGTGAAGGCCGACGTGAGGGATGAGAGGGTGGGGGAGCTGATCAGGGAGGCCGACTACGTGTTCCACGAGGCCGCGGTGGTGAGCGTGGTGGAGAGCTTCAGGGATCCCGTTGGAACGGAGGACGTCAACGTATCGGGAACGCTGCGCATACTGAGGGCGATGCTTGAGGGAAGCGGCAAGCTCGTATTCGCCTCTTCGGCCGCGGTCTACGGCGACAACCCGAACCTTCCCCTGAAGGAGACCGAGAGACCGAGACCGCTCTCGCCCTACGGCGTGACCAAGGTAGCTGCCGAGCACTACCTGAGGGTCTACAACGAGATCTACGGCCTTCCAACGGTTTCCCTCCGCTACTTCAACGTCTTTGGCCCGAGGCAGGGCTTCAACCAGTACGCTGGTGTCATAAGCATATTCATCAACCGCGCGCTAAAGGGAGAGCCTCTGGTGATATACGGGGATGGCCTCCAGACGAGGGACTTCGTCTACGTCAAGGACGTGGTTAAGGCCAACCTGCTCGCCGCAGAGAGCAGGAGGGCCAACGGGAGAACTTTCAACGTCGGCAGGGGAGAGAGCGTCAGCGTGATAAAGCTCGCCAACATGATAAAGGAGCTCACTGGTTCGATGAGCAGGATAGTGTTCGACAAACCCCGTCCTGGGGACATAAGACACAGCCTGGCAGATATAGGGGAGCTGAAGGGCCTCGGCTTTGAGCCTGAGTGGAACCTGAGGAGGGGCCTTGAGAAGACGATAGAGTGGTACGCCGAAGAACAACAGAACGGGGGTAAAAAACCAAAATCCGTGTCCAAGCCCAAGTCAGAGTCAGGACGGGGATGATAGGCGTCCGCGAGCCTACTGCTGGGACTGGGCGGGTCTGCTGATGCTCTGGGCCTTAGCGGCCAGGCTCTGGAGCTGGGCCTCAAGTCCCTTCAGGGCCTCTTCCGTGCGCTTTATGGCTTCCTCGTACTCCTTTATCCTCTCCTCCACGTACGCCGTTGCATCCTCGACGCTCTTCTCGACGGCGTAACCGGCTCCAACGCTGACTATGGCGTGCGATTTATCCTTTATGACGCCCTTGAGGAACGACCCTCCCCCTATGGGAACGAGGACCTCCACCTCTTCCTTCTCCATGGACTTCAGCCCTTCCAGGGTCTCCTTCAGCGTGCTGAGCTCGTTCCTCGCGAGGGTCAGAAGCTCGAGGTTCTGGGCGAGCAGTTTGTACCTCTCCTGGAGTATCTGGTACTCGTAAGCGAGCCTTTCAAGCTCCTCCCTATCCCCTCTCGTTTTCTTCTCTTCGGCCATGTCACCACCGGTTCAAGTTTGAGGCTGTGTTTTTAAGGTTGTGCCTCCGCCCGCCTCGCCGACTTATAACCTTTTAAGCTCCCCTCCGTAGATGGCCCGGTGGTATCGTGGTTACGCTGGACGAGATACGGGAGATGGTTGAGGGGATCAGGTCGGAGCTCGACGTTGAGGACGAGCTCAGGGAGAACGCGCTCAAGCTGACGAGGGAGATCGTGAGGCTGAGCGGGGATGCCGTCAAGGCCCTCCACAGGAGGGACTTCGAGGAGGCACGGAAGAGGCTTGATGAGGCCAGGGAGAAAGTGTCCTCCTTAAGGGACATGCTGAAGGGACACGAGGCGATATACTTCACCGGTTACGTTCAGACGGCCCATCAGGAGCTCGTTGAGGCCCTCCTCCTTTACAGCTACCTCATGGGCGAGAGGGCACCGACCCACGAGGAGCTCGGTATCCCTGCGGCCGACTACGTCCTCGGTCTCGGGGACTTCATAGGCGAGCTGAGGAGACACTTCCTGATAACCCTGATGGAGGGCAGGCTCGAGAGGGCGGAGGAGGTCTTCAGGTTCATGGAGGCGGTCTACCACGAGCTCATGACCCTCGACTACCCGAAGGGCCTCGTGAACGTGAGGCAGAAGCAGGATCAGGCGAGACGCGTCGTGGAGCGCACGCTCGAGGACATAACCCGTGCGAAGCTTGAGGGGCGGCTTGAGGAACTGCTCACGGCGACGGTGGAGAGGCTCGATGGAGGTGGGGGAGATAGAACCCGATGAGCGGATGCTTGAGAGACTTGCCGGGGTTCAGAGGAAGCTTGCCGGCAGACTGAGGACGGTGAAGCTCGACCTGAACGGTGTTAAAACCGTCGGTGCCGTTGACGTCTCCTACAGGGGCAACAGGGCGAGGGCGGCCTTCGTTCTCTGCTCCTCCCCTGAGTGCAGGCCCCTGCTCCAGGAGGTCACGGTCACCGACGTCGCCTTTCCATACGTTCCGACCTTCTTCTTCCTCAGGGAAACGAAGCCCGTCATCATGGCGGTTTTAAGGGCGGGAAAGAAGCCTGACATCCTCCTCGTCGGCGGGCACGGAAGGGCGCACCCGAGGGGGTACGGACTCGCGTCCCACGTGGGGCTGGTGCTCGGTGTCCCGACCGTTGGGGTCGCCAGAAGGCTCCTCCGCGGCACACCTGAGGGTTCCTTTAAAAAGGTGGGGAGGGTCTACGTGAGTGAGGGGAACCTGATAGACTTGGACTCCGCCGTCAGGATAGTTGAGATGACCCTCGACGGGGGATGTCCCAAACCTCTTAAGCTGGCCGACAGACTATCGAAGAGGTGGGAAGATGGATAAGTGCATCATGCTCATAGAGCTGGCCAAGGAGGGGGCCGCTGGAGGCTACGTTAGCGTCACACTTCGTGGGCTGGCTTCAAAGCTCGGCGTGTCCCCGCAGACGGTCATGAGGTGGCTCTCGGACTTCGAGTCCTCTGGCCTCTTAGAGAGGGTGGTCACGGGCAGGAGGACGCGGGTGAGGCTGACCGAGAAGGGCTTGAAGCTCCTTGAGGACATACACGATTCGCTTGACTCCGTCCTCTACGGCGGCGTCATAATAGGTGAGGTGGTCTCAGGGCTCGGTGAGGGAGCGTATTACGTGAGGCAGTACAGGGAGCGGTTCAGGGAGTACCTCGGTTTCGACCCGTATCCGGGAACCCTTAACGTCAGGGTCATATTCCCAAAGACGGTTTTCGACGCGCTCTGCAGCGTCAAGCCGATCGTCATCCCCGGGTTCGTGAGGAACGGAAGGAGCTTCGGCGACGTGAGGGCGTACCCCGTCAGCGTGGAGGAGATAGAGGGAGCGATAGTGATACCTTCGAGAACCATCCACCCGCCTAAGATAGCCGAGGTGGTTTCTCCTGTGTGCATAAGGAAAAGGCTTAAAGTGGGTGATGGAGACAGGGTAACGTTGAGGGTCAAGGGGGGCAGGGATGTTGAAGGGTAAACGTTCCAAACGTCATTCAGCCGTGAAGGATGAGAGGGGCCTTAAGATCAGGGTGGCGGTTGCGTTATCGGGTATGGGCTTCGGGTTGACGATCGCCTTCTTTTTCACCTCGCTGTTCCTGCCGTCATACGCGGGTTTGGAAAGGGCTCTACCATACTTCCTCCTCGGTCTGTGGGGAGGGGCCTTCGTTTTCAGCATGATGAGGCCCAGGCTGTTCGTTTCAGGGGTAGCCTACGTCTGCGGGCTTGGGGCGACGGTGGCGGCCGGGATGATACTGGGGAGGTGGGACGCCGGACTCTACATCACCCTGATGATATTCGGGCTTACCGCGATCATACCCTACTTCTGCCGGGCAGAGGGATTTATGGATGTTCTCCTCGCTCCTTCGGGCTACTTCGGCGGCTTCCTCACCGGGCTGATAATGGTGGCCGACGTGGCGAGTTCAGGTGTCTCGTACATGATACTGTCCGGGATTCTCGGGGCGTTCATATGCTTCTTCGCGGTGATCTTCAAGTTCTTCGCCAAGGAAGCCGCAAGACGTCTGAAGGTGCGGTTCTGAGCCCCGGCTCCGGCGGGATAGGTTTATAAGAAATATATCAACCAACATATCAGGTGATATCATGGAGACGCCCAGGTTCAGGGGCTACGGGCTCAAGCTCGTTATACTCGATCTACTGCGAACCCCCAATCACGGGTACGGCATAATGAGCACGCTTGAGGAGACGTACAGGATAAAGGTGAGCACTGGAACCGTGTATCCCATACTGGCCTCTCTGAGAAGGAGCGGCCTCATTAAGGTCGCCGAAGAGGGAAACAGAAAGCGGAAGAGCTACGTGATAACCGAAAAGGGGGAGCGGTACCTGCAGGAGCACGCGGAGGAGCTTGAGGATCTGAAGCGCAAGCTTGAGACTTTCAGACTGTTCATGGACCTGAACGGAGATGAGCTTAAGGACGCCCTTAAGGAGTTCTTCAGGAGGGCTGAGGAGCTTGATGAGTCTCAGAAAGAAGAGCTAAAGCGGGTGTTCTCCGAATGCGCCCGAAAGATGATGCTGATCCTGCTGGAGCACTGAGGGACGCGCCATGAACGGGAGGAGCTCTGATGTGCCGGACTGGAAGGAGTACTATGAGGAGATGAAAGAAACCTGCCCGCTTACAGTTTACTACCCGATATGCGGTGGGGGAGAGGAGTGCATAACGGTCTGCCCCTGGGGAACCTCCATATGGGAGGTCAGACCTATGAGGACTCCGATGTTCGGAAGGGGGTACAGGGTGAGGCTCAGACCGGTCATGGTTAATCCAGAACTCTGCAGGAAGTGCTATCTTTGCGTTGAGGCCTGTCCCACAGGGGCCTTGAGACCTGTTGGGAACCCCGTGAGGCATCCGTACCTCACGCTCCTGTACAACTCTGTAAAACTGTTCTTCAAGAAGCGGTACGGCTTTAAATTCGTCTTCAGGAAGGAGCACAGGGAGAAGTTTAAAAAGAACAACGCTGCGGAGCTGGATGGTTAATCAGATGCACGCTTCGGAACATTTTTAACGTCTTTCCCTGTTCACCCAGGTGTGATGCTCATGAGGGAGACCATAATGAAGCATGCCCTTATCAACGCGGTTCAGCACGGAGGGAAGGCGAACCTCAAGGCTGTTATAGGAAAGGTTCTCGGTGAGAATCCCGAGCTGAGGTCGAAGGCCAAAGAGATAATACCCGTTGTGAGGGAGGTAGTTGAGGCCGTAAACGGTATGAGCATTGAGGAGCAGGAGGCCAAGCTGAGGGAGATCTACCCCGAGTTCTTCGAGGAGAAGAAAGAAAAGAAGGAGGAAAAGAAGGGCCTCCCGCCGCTCCCGAAGGCCGAGAAGGGGAAGGTCGTTACCCGCTTCGCCCCGAACCCGGATGGAGCATTTCACCTTGGCAACGCCCGCGCCGCCATCCTGAGCCACGAGTACGCGAGGCTCTACGACGGCAAGTTCATCCTGCGCTTCGACGACACCGACCCGAAGGTCAAGAGGCCGGAGCCGATTTTCTATGACTGGATCAAGGAGGACCTTGAGTGGCTCGGCTTCAAGATTGACGAGATACACATAGCGAGCGACAGGCTTGAGGTATACTACGACTACGCCGAGAAGCTGATAAGGATGGGCAAGGCCTACGTCTGCACCTG
>JAADEC010000015.1 GCA_013153595.1 Thermococci archaeon
CGGAGGGCAGTACACCCGGAAACGCTGGCGGGCTTAACTTCCGGGGTCGAAACGAGACCGGGTGTGGCCCCGCCGCCCTGGCCGCCGTACCGTAATTAACTGTGGAGTGTCATTTAAAAAGGTTGCGGTCGTTGCATGGGTGGGGATGGTGTTGGCGAGGAGAAGGAGCGCACGCAGGTACAACGCCGAGAAGAAGAGGATCGCCATAGAGCGCATTGACACGCTCTTCGAGCTGGCCTTCAGGGTTTTTCCCTACGACAAGGCCCTTGCGAGGAGGTACGTGGAGCTGGCTCTGGCCGTTCAGAGGAAGGCCAAGGTCAGGATGCCCAAGAGGTGGAAACGGGCCTACTGCAGGAGGTGCCACTCACCGCTTGTACCCGGGGTGAGCGCGAGGGTGAGGCTGAGGGACGGGCACGTGGTCACGACCTGCCTCGAATGCGGGAACGTAAGAAGGCACCCGTACGTGCGCGAGCAGAAGGAGAGAAGGGCAGAGGCTGAAGGTAGGCGTGAGCGTGAGAGAGGAGTCAGTGCTCCTCGGGCCTGATCCTCATCCGGTTCTTTATCTCCCGCTTCAGGGTTTCTATGAGCTCTATGAGCTCGTCGGCGTCCCTGACCTCCTTGAGCTTGTCCTTGGGTATCAGGGGTATGTCGTCTACGACCTCCGTCTTCGTCCTCTCGAGTATGAATATCCCGTCGCTGCTTATTATCCTGCCTATCTCAGACACCATCTCGGCTTTTCTGACCGTGCTCTTCGTCTTCTTCCTGTCTATCCCTGCGAGTATCGTTTTCTCATCTTCCCTTGAGAGAGCGTTGAAGGGCGCCCTCTTCACCTTCACGACTCCCATTCCGAGGTTCCTCAGCCTCTCTATGACCTCCCGCTCAAGCGGGGTCTCGGGTTCCGAGCGGAGGGTTGCCCTGACCTTGGCCGTCAGTATGTCTATGGGCTCCGCTAGGGGCTCGTTGAAAACGTCCTCAAGTCTGAGCGCAACGTCAAGGGACACCGCGGTTTCTCCCCTCTCGTAGTTCAGGACGCTCTTCCTCGAAATCCCGACGAGCTTTGCGAGCTCCCCGACGCTGTATCCCGATTTCTCCCTGAGCTCCTTAAGCAGCTTTCCGTTTATCCTGACGTAAAGGCCCCCGCGCTCCGCAAACACGGCGGGCAGTTCCCCCTCTGCCAGAACCTCGTAGAGCGTTTCGGGTCTCAGGGCGTGTATCCCGAACCTCTCGTAAACAACACCCTCCTCGAGTTCTCCGGTCTTCGTCCTCACGCCGACTATGAGCGGTGAGGCCTTAAAAAAGCTGGAGAGCCTTTTGAGGTCCTCAGCCTGCTCCTCGGTAACAACGTCGATGTTGGGGGAGACCTTTATGAAGAGCATCAGGAATAACCTGCTGGCGACTAAGTCAAAGCATCCCCCCCTGAGCTCTATGCGGGCCGTCTTGAACCCGCTGACCTGAAGTATCCTCTCGACGGTATCTGTTAGTTTTGCCTTGTCCATCGTTCTAACTTTGGGAGAAGGCCGATAAAAGTTTTACGTTCCTCCTCCTTCCGTCCAGCTTTCGGCTATGACGTCGTGCTTGTGTATGCTCTCGTGGCTTATGACCCTGACGTGGATCTTCCCCCTGAACCTCTCCTTGGCCTTCGCCAGTATCTCCCTCGCAACGTCCTCAACGAACTTCGGGTTCTCGTACATGCGCCTGACCACGGCGTTCTCGTCGGAGGTCTTGAGCAGGGTGTACGTTGGGGCGCTGAACGAGTCTTCGACCGTGCTTACCATGTCCTCAAGCTCTATGCTTTCCTCCCATCTCGTCCTCACCTCGAGCTCCCCAACGGCTCTCTGTATGTGCGTCTTTCCGTCGTTGTTCGCCATGGCGTGGGGACAGACCGTGTTGCCCGTCACCCTGACCCGCAGGACCTTCTCGACCTCCCCAGACGAGTTTTTAACGACGCCGACCTCGACGTCGTAGGGCTCGTAGCTCGTCCTTCCGCTGCTTGGGGTGGTTCTCGGTATTATCAGGTGCGTCCTTATCCACACCTCGGCCCTCCTGTGCGGATGCTTCTTCTCGAGCCTCCTTACAACCGCCAGTCCAAGCTCTTCGAGCGACCTGTGGACTCCCTGGACCTCCTCCTCAACTGCCTCTCCCATGGCCTCAACTATGCTCTCAACGAGGCGGCTCATGTGGATGCCCTTCTTCTCCGCGGGGAGGTCTATCGTGACCTCAAAAATTGGCAGAAACGTGTACACCTTCCCCTTCCAGTTTATCTTGGCGACGCTCCTTAAGTTGGTTATTCCAACCCTCCTCAGAGGTTCTTCAAAAAGAGGTTTTTCCTCCTGTGTCTCTATCACGGGATCACCTCCTCAGCTCGATCAATCCCTTCCGATCTCCTCATGACTCACCTGAGGAACTCCATTATCCTGTCGTAGCTCTCCTTCGCCGCGTTCACATCACCGGGACTCAACCTCTCGGCATACCTCGCCTTCTCGAACAGCCTCGTCAGCGTGTCAAGATCCTCCAGGTCGGGGAATATCTCCCTGAGCCTGTCCTCGTGCTCCCAGTGGGTCCAGCTCTTCTGGTAGGGGTAGCCCTTCCTCACCAGACCTGCCACGACGTTCTTGTACATCTTTATCACGCGCTCGGCGGGGGTTCCCTCGAGCGAATCGTAGGTGAGCTCCGGGTCGAACCTGCGCGCTATCTCGTCCATCTCGGCCCTTCTCTTCCTGAGCATCAGAAGACCGAGGATCACGAAGAACATCAGAACCAGGTAGGGAAGGAGGTAGAGCGTCCCGTTTATCGGGGCGTTCCTGAGTATTATCCCCATCTTCGACAGCGGTATCGTGAACTGGTGGAGGTTTACCACCTTGCCCGTGGTGTTGGATGCAGGCTTCTCGGGGCGTAGCCTCCTGAAGAAGAACAGAAGGAGCATAAATGCGAGGAAGTTGATGAACGCCACGAGGATACCGCGGCCGCTTTTCGACTTTTTGTTGCTGTTCGTTATCTTTATCCCAGCCCTAGCCACTATCAGAAAGGAGTACCCGGCGATCCCGAAGGCCACCATGGTGTAGGCCCAGAGCAGCCACTGAACGTTGAACACCAGGTAGCTGGTGGACGAGGCCGCGCCACCGGATATCATGGCCATGAGCACGAGCATGAGTATGAACAGGAACGTGTTTCTCCTCTTCAAGCCTGTCTCACCTTCTTCCCGCCTGTCTTCAAACCCACGTTCATGTTCGTGTTGTTTATGAAGTAGTAAACCGTTCTGAGGGGTATGTGCATCTGAGCGCTTATCTCCCGCGGTTTCTTTCCCTTTCTTATGAGGTCGATGACTTCCCTCATCGTGGCCTCGCTGTACTTCCTCGGCCTGCCCCTCTTCGTTTTCTCAGGAATCAGCTCTATGTTCATGGCCTTAAGGGTCCTCACTATCCTCTTGGATACCTTGGGGTACAGGCTGGGCGGACAGGATATCCTCCTGACGTTCGGGGCGTTGTCGAGGATCGTGACGACTATCTCCTTTGTGGGTCTCATGTTTATGTAAACCTCGGTGACGTCCTCGTTCAGCGTCTCCTCGATCCGTCTTATCAGCTCCTCCTTGTTGCTCGCCCTTATAACCGCCCTCAACTCCCTCACCCCTGAAGCAGCTCAAGGAACTCCCTGGCCCGGTCGCTCCGCGGCATGAACTTCTCAAACCTCTCGGGTCTTTCAAACAGGACCGAGTGGAGTCCAGACAGGACGAACTGCTTCATGGCTCCCCGCAGCTCGCCCGGGTTCACACCAAGAACCCCCGCAACCTCGTCCTCGTCCATGTCGGTCAGACCGTACAGGATTATGCCCCCGAGGAGGTAGTTGGGTATGGAGGCTATGTCTGATCTTCTTCCTGAGAGCTCCTTCTCTATGGCGCACTTTCTCAGAACGAGCTCGCTCCCGTTTGGCAGGGCCCTGTCGAATATAGAGTAGTGGCAGTCCACGCAGGTCTTCGTTCCCGGGTAGAGCACCATGGTCTCCCTCTCCTGACCTGAGGTCAGGAAGTAGTACCTGAACAGGTCCATGGCGAGCATCCTCTCACCTTCCTCAGGGTTCAGCACGGCGTAGGCGAGGGCCAGGTTGTCCACGGTGTAGTGGTTGTTTATGAGGACGCCCTTGGTCTTCACGAAGCTGACGACCCTCCACCTTATCCTCCTTCCGAACCTCTTCCTGAGCTCTCCATCTATGTCGGCGTTCATGGGCAGTTCAACCCGGGTTCTCCGCACCCTCTTTCCGTCAACGTAATCGACCTCTATCCTGATGCTCTGTATCCTTGTTCTTCCCTTCTCCCTCAGCTTGGACTTTATGGACTTGAAAGCCTCTCTTGCCGCCACGCTCTCCCTGCTGAGTATTCTGAGAACGTCCCCCGAGTATGCGAGGTGAGGGATAACCTCCAAACGGCCCAGGCTGTAGGGCTTTCTTATCGCCTTCACCCTCTTCAGTTCCTCGGAGGATATGGAGAACGGAGACACCTCGAACCGTCCCGCCTTGAACGTGTAAGCGCCGGAGATTATTCCTATGGCGATCTTGTGGGCAGTTATGGCGCTCTTGAGTCTCTCCATGGCCAGCATCCTGTTTCGTTTCTTCCGGTATATCCACTGTATGTGCGGATCCCTGTCCTTCGAGCTTCTCCCCGAGTAGGGAACCCTGTCGCCCACCCGTCTCTGGAGCTCCTCCTCGAGCTCCTGCAGAAGGGTCATGTTCCTTCTGAGCTGGTAGACAATGCCGCGTACGTCGTCCATATCCCTGAATATCCCCTGGACGTCTATGCCTATATCATCGAGGATCTTGTTGACGCGGGCGACGAGTTCCTCGGTCGTTGTCATGTCCACCACTCACGAGCTTTAAGGAAGGAGCACACCGTTTCCTATCTTCTCGGGCAGGTACTCCTTGGCCACGAACTCGAGGGATTTGTTGGCTAAGGCCTGCTGCTCTATCCTGACCCCCATCCTCAGGGCGAGCTTGAACTGCCTCTGCCACTCCTTGTTCTGGAACCACGGGTACTCCATCTCCTCCAGGATGCGCTTGTAGTCACCGCTCGGACCGCCCCTCTTGTTCGGGGGGATGCCCTTGAGCTTCTCCGTGACGTTCTCAAGGCCGTAGTGCTTTATGTCGTCCATAGTCATGCCGACGAACTTCGCCTCGGGCGTCGCGAGCTTGTCGCTGAGGTAGGCGAGGTTGATCGAGCCCTGCTTTATGGTGGAGTAGATGTACCAACCGTAGGGATCGCCATCGGTGAAGACGATGATCGGCAGACCCTCCTCGTAGTGAAGCCTGTGTATGAGCCTCCTGACACCGCGGGAGGCCTGACCCTGCGTCGCTATGATTAGGGCCTTCTCCTTCTTCGGAAACTTTTCCTCTATCAGCCTGTCGGCCATGGCGGCGGTCTCGACGACGAGCGCGTAGTCAACGTTTATCTCCGGGAACTGGATGTGCTCGACGGTTCCCGGGACGGCCCAGCCGCCCATACCGAGCTTGCCGGCGTTGAACTCGTCCTCACCGTCCTTTATCACGATGTCCCCGTAGACGTAGCCCCTCCTGTCCGCGGTTATGTGCATCTCCTCACGCAGGACGCCGAGCATCCTCTCGAGATCCTCTATGATCGGATCGCTCTCCCGCTGGTCCTCGAACGTGTTCTCCCTTGTCCCTGGGATCGTGTGCTTGTTCGCGTAGTAGGCTTCACGGAGGCTCGCGTGCTTTGACTCGCTGACGAGCCTCTTGACGTAGGACATTATGACGAGGGTCTGCATGAACTTCCTCGCGTGGGCGACGTTCAGGAAGTAGCGGCGGGAGGTCTTGTCCCCCATCTTTATTACCCTCTCCTTCCTGTCGAAGTAGACGTTGCTGATGCCGCGGGTTGGAACCTCGAAGTAGGGGTTCTTACCTGACTTTATGCTCTCGAGTATCTCCTTCCCTATCTCCTCGAGCCTGCTGAGAACCTTCTTTGGATCGTATGAGAATCTCTCCTTGGGCTTCTCACGGTGTATGACACGCTTACGCATTTTCCTTCGCCTCCTCCTTCGCCCTGAAGTGGCTCTCTATGAAGCCTAAGAAGTAGTTCCTAACGACGTCCTCGGGTTCGCCCGTCAGTATGCTCAGGGCCCTGGCGACCTCTGGGACGTACTTCTCGAACGTCTTCCTCCTCTTGGCCTGGTACTGCTTCCTGTGCTTTCCGCTCAGGTAGGTCTGCAGCCTCCTCGCGGCGTCCATTATAGCCAGACGGATCTCGTTGTATATCTCCTCGAGGTTGGCTATGCTCTGCTTCCCTGTCCCTGTGTACGGGACGTGAACGCTTATGACGTTGACCATGAGGACGAGCGGTGTTCTGTCGAGGTCGTCCACCTTGTACCTCCTCCAGTCGATGGAGCGGGTCGCGAGGGTCGTGACGCATGAGCCCGCATCGAAGAGGAGCGGGACGCGGTTGGCGTAGCGCAGCAGGTCGAGGCCCGCCCCTATGTTCCCGCCGTAGGCGAGGCCCACCTCCACCTGGAAGGGTATGCCCCCTGAGTAAACCTTGGGAGGCCTCGTAACCGCCGTCACGAACTCCGGTTTGAGTATGCCAGAGAGGCCCCTCTTTATGTTCTCCTCGCCTATCGGCCTCAGGCCGTGGGTCGGAGGGGCCATGAACTTCATGTAGCGGAAGGCCGTCACTATCTCCTCGGCCTCGTGCCACGTTATCTTATCGGGCGGCTTTTCCATCAGCTTCTTGACCTCCCTCACGACCTTCGTGTAGCCCCTGAACGAGCGCAGAACCTTGTCCACCTCTCCCTCGGCGAGCCTCTTGTAGAGCTGCTCCTGAACGTTCTTGTCCTTCTCGGTCTTTATCAGCCGTAGAGCGGCCATGTACTTGACGAGCTCGTTGACCTTCCCCTCGCTTATCCTCGAGAACTCGCCTATGAGGAACCGCTTCACGGAGGTTCTCCTCGTCACTTTGGCCATCCTGTAAACGTCGTCGGTCAGGAGGCCCTTTGGATGGGGCTTCATCTCGACGGGAGGCTTTGGAACCTCGTCGCTCGACCTCGGGAAGATTATCAGCCTGCCGTCCGGCTCGACGAGCTCTATGTGGGCGTGGGGGTTGGCTATGGCCGTGAGCTTCAGGTACCAGTAGACCCCCTGCTTGGAGCGGATGTACCTGACCCCCTTGACCTCAAGCTCCACCCTCGTCCCGTGCCATCCTGAGGGGTTCTCGTGCTTCTCCTTCTTCACGATCTTTCCCTCGTTCTTCCCGACGTCTATCTTGACCCATACCTCGACTATCTCCCCGCCCGTTGACGTGATGACGTGGGTGGCTTTGCCGCTCGTTATCTGGGCGAACATGACCGCCCCGCTTATTCCGAGCCCCTGCTGCCCCCTGCTCTGTATGTTCCTGTGGGCCTTGGTTCCAGCTAACATCTTGCCGAAGACGTGGCTTATGAACTTCTCGGGTATCCCGGGTCCGTTGTCCTCGACGCTGACGAGGTAGTGCTCCCTTCCGAGCTCCCTGACCTCGACCCTTATGTGCGGCTGTATTCCCGCCTCCTCGCAGGCATCGAGGGAGTTCGTGACAGCTTCATGAACCACCGTCGTCAGCGACCTTATCTTTCCGGTGTAGCCGAGCATTGCGGCGTTCCTTCTGAAGAACTCGCTTATGCTCTGTATCCGGAACTCCCTGAAAAGATCTGAACTAGATTTCGACAAATCCCGCACCTCCTTCGAGATCCTTCCTTCTCCTCTCAAGGAAACGGTACACGACGCCGTGCGGGGAGCCCCTGACGAGCTTCTCCACGGCGGCTTTGGCTATCTCGATCTGTATTGGATTACCGATCAGCGCGACCGTCTTACCGTAAACGCTCATGTAGACCCCGCTCATCTCCTCTATTATCTCCCTCGTCCTTCCCTTCCTGCCGATTATCCGCCCTCTCACCCTCGGAAGGGCGTTCTTCTCGTTTCCAATCACTATGTCCGTCAGGTCTATGACGTCGAGCATCTCACCCTCGTTGAACAGCCTGAACGCCCTCTCAGGTGAGAAGCCCCTCGCTATCGCCGTCACAACGTCCCTCGCCTTCCAGACGGCGAGCGGGTCTTTGGTGTCCTTCGTGGAGGCTATGAACACCTCACCCGTCTCGCTGTCTATCTCTATCCTCGTTCCGGTTTTCTCCTCTATCGCCCTCTTGGTCTCGCCTTTCTTTCCTATGAGAACCCCTATCCTGTTCTTTGGAACCCTCACGAACTCCTCCTGCTCCCCCTCGGAGGCGTACGTTATGGAGGGCTCCTCAGGCTCGGATTTGGATTCGGAGTTGGGGTTACCCTTAACATCCCGCTCATTATCATCCGTATCAGTCTCAGCCTTGGATGGACGCTCGTACCTCTTCAACTCGCGTTCCATCTCAAACTCGCGCTCCTCCATATCAACCACCAGCTTAACGTGCACTTAACAGGTAATCCGTCTACACGTCCCACGGACGTTGCCGCGGGTCATCCAACGAGGTTCTCGTAAACGACCAGAGGATCCTCAACGTCCAGGCCCTTCCTCCTGAAGTATGAGGTCACGTTGAAGACGTCGCGCCTCAGCAGCTCAAGGCTCCTCCTGTTACGCCTGACGGTGGCCTGGGACCAGTCTATCACCACGGGCCCTCCGTGGATGAGGACGTTGTACTCGCTGAGGTCTCCGTGAACCATGTCCCCCCTCCTCCAGAGCCGTTCTATCGTTCTGATCAGGTACTCGTAGGTCTCCTCAAGCTCCTTCCTCTCAAGCTCGACGTCCTTTAGCCTCGGGGCCGGTCCTTCGCCCCCTATGAACTCCATGATCAGGACGTTGTTCCTGAAAGCCACGGGCTCGGGGACCCTGACGGCGTACTTGATCGCCCTCTGGAGGTTCTTGAACTCCCTCCTCGTCCATACCATGACGAGCTTCCTCACGTCCTTGGGGAGGTAGCCGATGCGTGGATCCGCTGCGAGGTGCTCCCATATCCTCCTGAACTCGGTGGTGTACGTTCTGTAGATCTTGACAGCGAGCTTCTCACCGTTCGGCCCCATGCCGAGGAAAACGTTGGCCTCCTTACCCGTCGAGAGGACACCCCTGAGCTCGGTCAGCTTCCTTCGCCTGATGAGGTAGGACAGAGACTCCACGGTGGTTCTGTCGAAGACCTCGTTGGCCACCTTGAACGTCTCGCTGTCCCTGTCCCTCCTGAGACCGAGCAGTTTGTCGATCTCCCTGTCGATGGACTCCATCGGCATCGCTCTTCACGACCCTGAGACGTGCACATCTGTCAGATGTTTGTTGTCAGCTACCGGTTACCGGCTACCCTTCAGCAGGCCGCTCAGAGCAGCGCCTCCCCGCCGCTCAGGAAGTCCCTCGTTATCTTGCCCCTCCTCAGGAGCCAGTCAACCTGAGTCCTCGTGTAGCGGTAGACTATATCGCCCCTCTCGTCGCTCTGAACGGGCCATGGCTGCACTATGACAACGTCTCCGACGTGCATCCACATCCTTCTCCTGAGCTTTCCGGGTATGCGGCATCTCCTCATCTTCCCGTCGGAGCAACGAACGTCCATCCAGCCCGCTCCAAGGGCCTGCTCGATTACTCCGAACACCTGTCCCTGCCTCGGAAGGGGTACCCTTATTACCTCCTCTCCTTCCACGTGCCTCTCCTTCTTCTTTCTTGAGTTCCGGTTGTTCCGCATGAGCGTCACCTCCCTAACCTCAACTCGTCTGTTTATAACGTTACTCGTGCAAAAATTCTACTTAAATGTTCACATGTGTTCTTTTAAAATTTTTGCATTGGATCTCGGATCACGTGTTCGTTTTCGACTCCCTGCTCCTGATCGTTATCCCCCTGTCTTTGAGCTCCCTGATTATCCTCTCAAACGTGTCTATCCTCATTCCGAGTATCTCGGGAGGGATGACCCCGAATATGCAGCTGTTCTCAGCGACCAGCCGCGCCACGGCTGAGGCCGTGAACCCGGTAACGCGGGCCATGGACGTGAACTCCTTTTCCTCATCGTGGAGGCTGTATGAGAGCTCTCTCCCTTCCTCCCTCCCGACGACCTTTAATATGGTGAAGTCGGGGCTGTCGTACGTCATGAGCGGTCTTATCACCTCGAGGGTTTTTCCGACGTGCTCCTCCTTAAGGAACCCGAGCTCCTTGAGAACCTTCATTCTCTCGAGGTGCCCCGGCCAGCGGAGCGTCCACTCCTCCAGCCTCTCAACCATGACGCTCTCGAGCATGCTCCTGAGCCCGTCGCTTGGAAACGCCTCAAAGGTGAAACCCTCAATTTCCACAGTCCTGATCTCGGAGAGGGGATCCACCGCTCGAACCTCGCCGTTTCTTATCACCCGTGCCGGCCGGGTGTACTCTTCAATTAAATCCCGCGGCGACCACGTGAGTCTGTAGTAGAGCGGTGGTCTCGGCTCCTTCGGGAGGCCTCCAACGTAGATGTACCCCTCTTTCATGTCGTCGAGCTCGTTCCATATCCTCCCCATGAGGATGTGACTCAGTCCCGGGGCAAAGCCTGCGTCGAATATGACCGTTACCTGAGCTTTCTCCGCGTCCTCACTCATCTCCATTGGATTCTCCGGCATGAACGACACGTCAACGAGATCGGTTCCTGATTTTATGGCCGCTTTGACCATCAAGAGGCCGAATTTTCCCGGGAGGGCATCAATGGCCAGCTCAAAGCCCCTCATGGTCTCCACGACTTTATCAAAACGCGACGCATCAAGCCGGATCGTGTCCGCAAATTCCGCGACCTCCTTCAGTCTTCCCGCATCCATATCCGCAACGTGCACCTCAAACTCATCGCTCAGATCCCAAGCTATGGCCTTTCCAACGTTTCCGGCACCGAGGATGAGAACCTTCATCCCAAACACCGCTCACGGTTGGCATGTCTGCTAATAAAGCTTGCAGATACCATTGGATGTAAAAATTTATAAGACAACTTTGTCGTGAGCGTGATGGCGGGTCTTCTCACGATCCGGTTCCTCAGGCAGGGAGGTGAGGCCGAGGGACTTACCGTTATCGGTTAGTGTTCCACCTATGAGAGCCGAAGAATCATATTGACCTCCCGCTCTTCTTCAGACCGTAGAGGTAGAGCGAGACCGGGACGGTGTCCTCCTCAAGCTCGTCCTTTGAGAGGTAGATAACGGGGAACGGATAGTTTTTCCGCTTTACCTTTCCGTACTTGACCTCGATTCCGAAGAACCTTCCGTCCTCTTTTATCACGAGGTCGCACTCCTTAGTCCGGTCGTAGTAAAAGCCCGCGAAGGAGTGTTTTTCCTGAATTATCGGCTTCTCGAGGTGCCAGATGACGTGGGTTGCCACAGTCCCCTCAACCAGCCATTCGATGTTCTTATCAAGGAACTCAATGGGGTCCTCACCGAGGTACACCGCCAGGGACATCGCTATAAGGGGGCTCTGGAAGACTATCTTCTTCTCCTTCCGGTGGGCGTGGCGTTTTCTCGAGATGTCCCACGTTTCGAGCGTGTAAATCAGCCTCGCGTTTTCAAGGGTTGAGAGGTACTCCCTGACGGTTGGGTGGGAGACCCCCACCTCACGTGCTATGCTCACGTAATCCACCCTGTTGCCCCTAAGGTTAAGGACCGCTTCAAGAATCTCCCTGGCTGTCTCCTCGTTCTTTCCGGATTTTGCGATTTCTCCCAGGACGAGCCTTATGAACTCCTCATAGCGTTCTTCCCCAACCTTGCCCTGTTTTTTGAGGTCGAGTACCACCTCTGGAAAACCCCCCGTCTGGAGGTAGGCGTAAAACAGACCCTCGATCTCCTCGTACCAGGGGAAAACGCCATCGACGTCGGGTTCACTGTACCCGAACGACACGTCGGGAAGTTGGGGTTTCATGTAGCGCGCAAACTCCCTGAAGTTGAGGGGATTGAAGTAGTACTCGTTGCCCTCGATGCCCCTTCCAGGCAAAAGCTCGGCCTCTCTCTTTAGCTCAACAGGATTCGAGCCCGTCGCGACGGTTGTTATTCCTTCCTCACCGAGCTCCTTGAGAAGGAGGCGCCAGCCATTTAGGTAGGTTATCTCATCGAGGAAGACGTAGAGATCTCCGCGTCTCCGCCTCAGCTCGTCTATAAAGCCTCTAACTTCCCTCCGCGTGAACCTGTCGCAGGGGATGTAAACCACCTTTAAGCGGTCATCAACTTCCCTCACGAGGGACTCTATGAGGGTCTTGAGGTAGAAACTCTTTCCGGCCCTCCTGACACCCCGTATGAGGGTTATCTCCCCATTTTCTATGGATATAACCTTACGGGGAATCCTCTCCTGAACTGCTATCTTTGAGAGGTCTGGATCATAGGTTATCCACTGCCCCCCTTTCCACCACGGGTTGTACCTGCCGAGTTTGACTATCTTGACTGCCATGTGTGAAAGTGCGCTTTCATAATTTATAAAATTTGCGAAACTCTGCTTTCACAAAATGCACCTTTTGTGAAAGAGGACTTTCATAAATTGCACCATTCATGAGAGTTGGCTTTCACAACGGGCAAAAAGAATCGATAGAAAGAGAGGAAAAGGCCCTCAAACCTTTATCCCGCCCATGACGAGGGCCATGAGGGCCTTCTGAGCGTGGAGCCTGTTCTCGGCCTCGTCCCAGACGACGCTGTTCGGGCCGTCTATGACGTCGTCGGTAACTTCCTCGCCCCTGTGGGCAGGGAGGCAGTGCATGAAGATGAAGTCGGGCTTTGCGTGCTTGACGAGCTCCTTGTTGACCTGGAAGGGCCTGAATATCTTTCTCCTCTCCTCGGCCTCGGCCTCCTGCCCCATGCTGGCCCAGACGTCGGTGTAGATGACGTCCGCGTCCTTGACGGCCTGAACCGGGTCGTGGAGAAGCTCGAACGAGCCGCCGCTCTCGGCCGCGTTCTGCTCCGCCCACTTGATGACCCTCTCGTCCGGCTCGTAGCCCTCGGGAGTTGCCACGACGACGTTCGCTCCAAGCTTGGTTCCGGCTATCATGAGGGAGTGGGCGACGTTGTTTCCATCTCCGACGTAGACGATCTTGAGGCCGGCTATGCGGCCCTTCTTCTCGAGGATGGTCTGGTAGTCCGCTAAGGCCTGGCACGGGTGGCTGAAGTCGCTGAGCGCGTTTATCACCGGGACGCTGCCGTACTTCGCGAGGTCCTCGACGTCCTTGTGGGCGTAGACCCTGGCGACGATGCCGTCCACGTAGCGGCTGAGAACGCGGGCGGTATCTGAGATGGTCTCCCCCCTGCGGAGCTGGAGGTCGTTGGCGCTGAAGTAGAGGCCGAGCCCCCCGAGCTGGTAGATGCCGACCTCGAAGCTGACGCGGGTCCTCGTTGACGGCTTCTGGAATATCATGCCGACCGTCTTGCCTTCGAGAACCCTGTGCGGGTGTCCGATCTTCTTCCATATCTTCATCATCTCGGCCGTCTTCAGGATGGTCTCTATCTCCTCCCTCGTGTAGTCCTGAAGGCAGAGCATGTCCCTTCCGGTAAGACTCACAACCATGTTCACCACCTTAGATGACTTCCTTGGCCGCTTAATAACACTTTCTCAGGATCCTCCAGTTTTACCCTGAACTATTTTTGGATAGCCTTATCCGTACCTTTTCAAACGTATTGCCAGATCGTAATCAACGGAAAATATTTAAAACGTTACGAGAATAAATGTTGAGGTGTGTACACGATGGGTGATCTAAAGTCTGCAAAGATATTGGGTGGCATCGGTGCTATATTGACCCTTGTGGATTTGGGTTTTATCGGTTTTATACTGAAGCTTCTTGGTGTTAAACACATAGCGGACGCAACCGGCAACGAGGACATCTTCAAGAAGTTCGTAATAGCTGCAGTGCTCTGGATAGTGGGCCTGCTGGTGCTGTTCGTATCGTTCTTCGGGGCGATAAGGACAGGAAAGCTCGGTCTCGGTGTCATCGGTGCGGGCCTCATAGCGGCGGCGATAATCCTTCTGATAGGTTCGTGGTTCCTTAAGGTGAGCTACGACCTCATATCAAGGGAAACAGAGGTTGGCTACTTCCACACGGCGGGTCTCCTGTATTTCATCGGAGCGATACTGACGTTCGTCCTGATCGGTGTGTTCATAATCTTCATAGCGGCCATAGTCGAGGTTATAGCTTTCTTCTCCCTGCCGGACACGCCTCCAAAGAAGTCGACGGCATCCACTGCTGAGTTTTCAGAGGACGAGTTCTCGTCCGAGTTTTGATTTGCAGTTCTTTCGTTTTTCGTTTTTGTCCCTGTTCATATTTGATTTTGATTTGATGCGTATTCGCTTGGCCCTGTTTCAGGTTCCGATCGGGCGTTTGTTCGATGCCTCGTTCCGCGGCTGTGGTTAACTCAACAGTAATAAACCGCTCCCCGTAGTATATGGAAGGTGGTCCCATGGGAGAACAACGTGGGGAAAGACACGGAGGCGCACCAAAGGTGAGGCTGATCAACTACACACCGAGACCTCTTGAGACCGTTACGTGGGCGGCTCTCATAAGCTACTGGAAGGAATGGAGCTCGGATTCATTCGAGAACGTGAACAGGAAGGACGTGGAGGAGCACCTTCCGAGGATACTGAGCTATGGCCACGAGTCGATACTTGAGCACGTCACGCTGACGTTCTCCATAGAGGGCATCTCCCGGGTTTGCAGTCATCAGCTCGTTCGTCACAGGATAGCGAGCTACACCCAGCAGAGCCAGCGGTACATAAAGCTGGACGTCGATGATGTTGAGGGGACGTTCGTGATCCCCGAGAGTGTCAGGGGGGAGCCCGAACTGTACGGGAAGTGGAGGGAGCTGATGAGGAAGGCCATAGAGCTCTACGAAGAGAGCTGCAGGGCCGGCGTTCACCAGGAGGACGCGCGCTTCATACTCCCGCAGGCCGTAAGAACGAGCATCGTGGTCACGATGAACCTGCGCGAGCTGAAGCACTTCTTCGGCCTCAGGCTCTGCGAGAGGGCCCAGTGGGAGATACGTGAGGTCGCGTGGAAGATGCTTGAGGAGCTGGTCAGGAACGATGATCTGAGGCCGATCGTGAGGTGGGCGAAGCTCGGCCCCCGATGTGTTCAGCTCGGGTACTGTCCCGAGGGGAAGCTGATGCCGCAGGGATGCCTGAAGAGAACCAAAGAGCGGTGGAACGAACTCGTCAAAAGGCATGAAAGACACGGATACGATGGATAGTTTGGTGTTCAGGTTTCGCACGTCTCTCTGCACGTGCCTGGACTGTTTGAACATGAGATGCCGGAGGAAGGAGACATGAAGGAAAGGGTGTGCACGGTTAAACTGCATCGCAGATACAGATGGGACAACCTGAAGCTCATAATAAGCGACCCCGGTAGAACCCTGAAGTTCTTCCCATACTTCAAGGAACTGCGGGGGAACGTCGTAACGTTTGAGGTTCCGAGGTGGGTCTTCAGGTTTGGATACGACTTCAAGCTTAGGGTGTCGTTCAAGGACGATGGGGCAGTTTACGTTTTTACGGGCGATAGGGGAGTCCTAACCGTTGAGTTCACCATGACAGGAAGCGAGCTTGAAGTGCGGGCGAGGTGGTCGGGCTTTGGAGAGGTGTTCATGGGCGGGCCCCTTAGGGAGTTTGCCTGCGGCATAGCAAAGGCCATAAAGGAGTTCTGTTCAAGTCAGGCCGTCTGTCCAGTGATAACGTCAGATAAAACTGTTGAGAACGTAACGGCCGAGACGGCCCCTGCCCTGATAAAGATGACGCTGTGGGAAACAGGCGGGAAGGACTTCGTCCTCAGGGGAACGGCCGAAGATGGGACGGTTATTGAGGCTAAGGTGGTTGGCGGCAGGCTCGTGGAGCTCAGGATAAGGGGAGAAGATGGACGGGAGAGCATACTCGAGACTGACGTGTCGGTTCTGGACCTGACGCCTGACATCTTCAAAGACCTTCCCCTCGGTAAGAAGTTCTCCCTGAGGGTGGAACCCCTTTAGAAACGCCCTGGTGGGGCCGCCGGGATTCGAACCCGGGTCACGGGCTCCCAAAGCCCGCAGGATCGGCCAAGCTACCCCACGGCCCCTCCCCTTGTGGAGGAGCTTGCAAAACTTATAAAGTTTGTGGGCTATTCGAGGAGCAGAGGTGTCAGACGTGCGCGTCTCGATCGTAGTGCCCACTTACAACGAGCGGGATAACCTTGAGGAGCTGTTCGACCGCATCGCCAGGTCTCTTTCTGGCTACGATTACGAGATAATAATAGTGGATGATGATTCTCCCGATCGGACGTGGGAGCGTGCGATGGAGCTGTCGAATAAGTACCCCGTCAGGGTGATAAGGAGAACTGACGAGAAGGGCCTCTCCTCGGCGGTTATAAGGGGTTTCAGGGAGGCATCAGGGGACGTCTTCGTCGTCATGGACGCAGACCTCCAGCATCCCCCCGAGAAGATACCCGAGCTGCTGAGGGCGATAGAGGAGGGAGCAGATATAGCCATTGCATCGAGGTACGTCAGGGGAGGCGGGGTTAAGAACTGGTACTGGTACAGGAAGCTCATATCCAGGGGTGCCATACTCGTTGGCCGGGTGGCCCTTCCGAAGATAAGGAACGTGAAGGATCCCGTCAGCGGCTTCTTTGCCCTCAGGAGAGAGGTCGTGGAGGGGGTGGAGCTCAATCCCGTCGGTTTTAAGATACTGATGGAGATACTGATCAAGGGGAACTACCGGAAGGTCGTGGAGGTCCCGTTCACGTTTGGACTCAGAAAGGCGGGTGAAAGCAAGCTGAGCGGAAAGACGATCTTCAACTACATCAAACACGTCATAAGGCTCATGAGGTGGGAGGGAGAGCTCGACAGGATAATAAAGTTCAGCATAGTCGGTCTCTCAGGAGTCCTCGTGAACGAAGGCTTTCTGTGGCTCTTCGTGCGGAAGTTCGGGATCAACAAGATGATAGCTAACGTGATAGCCACGGAGCTCGCCATCCTGAACAACTTCACATGGAACGACCTCTGGACGTTTAAGGACTTGAGAAGCGTGCCTTTCTACAGGAGGATAATCAGATTCCATATCGCGGCGTTAATGGGAGCGGCGGTTCAGCTGGCGATCTACGGCGGGCTGCTCTATGCCGGCGTTGACTACCTGCTGGCGAACCTCGTGGGCATAGGATTCTCCTTCATAGTCCGCTTCCTCTTCAACAGAAACGTCACATGGGGATGAGGAACGCAAAAACGTTTATAACCTTTGAGGAGGTTTAGAGACCATGAGCGCGAAAAACATCGCATACTGGACGGCCGTTACGGTGGCGGCCATGTCGCTCTTCCTGCCTTTGCTGGCCCCCCAGATTCCTGCCCTGAAGAGGCTGATGGGGAGTTACTCCCCGCTGAAATCCGCGGCGGTTCTTCTGGTCTCGATAGTTGCCGCCTACTTCCTATCGGGTGAGCAGACCCCCTCATAGCTTCCTCAGGAAGGTTATGTAGCCTGTGTGAATGAGCATTGTGGTCTTCGGCCGCATGCACTCCCTCTTGACCTCGTGCTCTATCGTTAGAACGTCTATGGTGAGGGGTTTCATGAACTCCTCCCTGTACTCCTCCAGATGGGAGTAGAACCTGTGCACCTGATTCATGCAGGGGGTGTACGCCACGAAGTACCCACCAGGTTTTAGGGACCGCACGGCGTGCGGGAGAACCCTCTCGGGCTGCGGAAGGTCGAGCACAACGTGATCCACGCCGTTCTCGTCTATGCCGTCGTATATGTCCTGGTTCTTTATCTCGACCCTGTCGAGGAGTCCCGCGAGCTCAAGATTTTTTCTGGCTATCTCAGCGAAGTCTTCGCGGCGTTCGTAGGATACTACCCTCCCGGACTCCCCTACCGCCTCCGCAAGGAACATCGTTAGCGCTCCGCTTCCCGTCCCTGCCTCGACCACGACGTCTCCTGTTGATATGCCCGCGTACGAGATTATAACACCCGCGTCCTTTGGGTGGACTATCTGGGGCCCCCTTCGCATCTTCCTGATTATATCGTTTATCCGCGGCTTCAAAATGCGGAACGGCTCTCCCTTGTGGCTCAGTATCGTGTCCCCGTAGTTCATGTTCAGGAGCTCTCCGAGGTTCACTATGCCGAGGTCCGTGTGGAACTCCCTCTCCTCCACCTTAACCATGTACGTCTTGCCCCTCCTATCGACGAGAAGGACCCTATCGTTAAGCTTCATGTGCTTCCCTCCATCCGTTGTTCCGTCTGCTTTTTCTTTTTCACGGTTCTAAGATTCGCGTGCACCTCACACGTCTACCCCTTTCACCCGCTCTATTCCGTCCTCCCTCAGCCGGAATATCCACGAAGCGAGACCCTCAAGAAAGGCCATCTCCTTCCTATCGAGGATTCCCTGATTTACGAAGTAGACCGACGGCCAGTCCTCCACAGGTATCGTTCCTATGGCGGACAGCATGGAGAGCATGTACTGGGAACCCTGAAGGTAGACCTGCTCGGCAAGACCGAAGACGATGACCGCTATGGGCTTCAGAGGAAGGGTCTTCATCTCCCTGACTATCTTGTAGTACGTTTTCATGAACTCCTCTATGTCGTTTGAGAGTTTGCTCTCCATTATGACCTCCCCGTAGCCTGCCGTTCCGGCTCCGACCTTGAACACCTTGGTTCTTTCCCTTATCCTCATGAGCTCCCTGTACCTCATGTCGCTGTGGTGCCGCAGGTAGTTCCTGAACATGATGTCCCCGATGCCGTGAAAATCAACGACTGCCACGGATCCCTTTGAGGTCAGGAACGGCATGAGGTTTCCCCATATCATGTCCTCTATCCTCAGCTCGGGAGGATATTCAACGAGTATCCTATCCCCCGGAAGGAGGGCCCGGGATATCTCCTCAAGCATGCTTCTCCACCTACCTTAACACGTTGTCCGTCAACGTTTAAAACGTTGAGGTCATGGGAAGTCTTAAAACCACGTCGCACCCATAGGCCCGGGGGGAGGTCATGCCGAGGTTCGTCGTGTGGGTTAGTGAACTGGACTCAAGGCTCTCGAGACGGTACGGGAGGATGGTTCCAAGGTCAAGCGCTTTGAGGGCGCCCAGGGAGGTTGAGGTGTTCGAGGCCCTGAGGGCGCTTGGGGTTCGAATAATAGAGAGGCATCCTGAGAAGATGAACCCCCGCTTAGCCGGACTCGACGAGGAACTGCGGGTGAGGGGGCTCTTTCTGGTGGAGAGCGATAAGGGAAAGGGGAAAACTCTCAGGGCCGTGGCTCAGAAGGTGCACGATGTGAGGAGCAAAGTAAAGACGTCCAGAGGCAGAAAGGGCCGCAAAAAGAAGAGACGCAGATGAAACGTGGTTACGCAGGTTAGCTTGGCGCGGGTTTATCTTTATCATGTGACCGTTGAAACGTCGAAACATCCAAAACATCGGGTAACAGAATGAAAAGGGACTTCACTCCTCCACTTCCACGACTATGGCGGTTGTGGTGTCTATGACGCCGTCTATGTTGTGTATGTCGTGCAGTATCCTCCTCGTCAGCTCACCGAGGTCGTTGGCCTCTATGTGAACTATCGCGTCGTACGGGCCCGTAACGGCGTCGGCCTTTGTAACCCCGGGTATCTTCTTCAGGGCTTCTATGACGCTCTCCACCTTCCCTATCTCAACTGTAAGTAAAACATACGACCTGACCATTGGTCTTCACCCCTTTGGAGTTTTCACGGTTCTATCTACGTCACGTTCCCATTTAAATCTTTTGACTTTCTATCGAGCGGAATCCCTCCTGATACATTTTTAAACCCGATATCACCCACATCAATTAGGTGGTGAGAGATCAGATGAAGAATCCTTTCGAGAAAATGCCGACGGTCCTGAAGTCCGATGAACTTATAGATAAAGCGTTCAGAAGGGCTGAGAAGGCCGCTTCAGCGGTGAACCCGAGGGGTGGAAGGAGGGCCAAGGCGAGGGAGAGAGAAGAGCTTAGGGTGAGAACCGTTTCAAACGTCGTGAGGGACAACCTGAAGAAGCTGCTCGACAGAACCCCCGGAGTTTCGGAGCTTCCCGAGTTCTACAGGGAGCTCGTCAACACTCTTGTCGATGAGGAGCAGCTGCACCGCTCGCTGGCCCACGTCAACTGGGCTGTGAAGACGATAAGGATGCTCGAGAGAAGGTACGCTGAAAAGATCCGCCATTCGAGGGATCCCGCGGAGATTGCCAAACTGAGGAGGAGCTTCTACGGCAGGGTGGCGGACGTGATCAGGAGCATATCTGACGACCTCGATTACCTGAACGTCGCGAGGGATGCCCTCAGGGCGCTGCCGGTTATAGAGCTTGACGTTCCAACTGTGGTTATAGCGGGGCATCCGAACGTTGGAAAATCGACCCTGCTGCGGGCCCTGACCAACGCCAAGCCGGAGGTCGCCAGCTATCCATTCACCACACGGGGAATAAACGTTGGACAGTTTGAGGAGCACTACCTGCGCTATCAGGTCATAGACACCCCCGGCCTGCTTGATAGGCCGCTGAGCGAGAGGAACGAGGTTGAGCGGCAGGCCATACTCGCCCTCAAGCATCTCGGCGATGTGATAGTGTACATGTTCGACCCGAGTGAGTACTGCGGCTACCCGCTTGAGGAGCAGATTCACCTGTTTGAGGAGATAAGGAGCGAGTTCCGTGAGCTCCCGTTCGTGGCGGCCATCAACAAGATTGACGTCGCCGACGAGGAAAAGGTAAAGGATCTTGAGGCACTTCTTGATGAGCTTGGAATCCCATACGTCGAGATCTCCGCCCTTAAAGGGGAAGGGATCGAAGAATTAAAGCGCAGGGTGCTGGAGCTACTTGGATTGTCCGATCAGCTTTCTGACGATGTCTAAAACCTCCCAGAGGTCTCTGGCGTAGTAGTCCGCCCCTTCAACCCTTCTGACACGCGTCAGGTTGATCACCCTGAGGCCCGCGGCCTTTCCCGCCAAGACGTCGTGGTGGCTGTCCCCCACCATAACAGCCTCCTCAGGACTGACGTCAAGTGCCTTCAGGGCTTTAATCACGAGGTACGGGTTCGGCTTGACCCCGTCTATGTTGGAGTAGTCCTTACCGGTTACGAAGTCGAAGTAGGGCCTCAGGTTGAAGAGGTTGAGAACGAACTCCGTACACTCCTGAGACGCGTTGCTGACCGCCGCTAATTTAAGGCCGAGCTTCTTCAGTTCTTCAAGAGCGCCGACATCGGGGAACACCCCGATACCTCCTTTTCTGGCGAGTTCCTTTCTGTACTCCAAGTTCACCCTGTCTATCACCTGCCACATCCGCACGGGGTCTATACCGAACTTCCTGACGTACGTTCTCGGCAGCTCCCCCATGACGATCTTGAAGTACGTTGGATAGTCCACGTCCATTCCACTGGAGATCAGAGCAGGCTTCACCCTCTCCTCGAACCACCGTCTGTGGTCGTATCCGTCGTAGTACACCAAGGTCTCATCCACGTCGAACACGACTGCCTTGATTCCTCCCATGGTCTCACGTCCCCTGCTCCCAGCTCTTTAGATAGAGCTTCTGTTCGTCGGTCAGCTGTTCTATATCGATTCCCATCGCACCCAGCTTTATTCTCGCCACGGTCTCATCGATCTCTCTCGGCAGGACATAAACCTTAGGCTCAAGCCTTCCGCGGTTCTCCTTGATGTACTCGGCTGCTTTGGCCTGGAGGGCGAAGCTCATGTCCATGATCTCAGCTGGATGGCCGTCCGCGGCCGCTAAATTGACGAGCCTTCCGTCCGCTAAGAGGTAGAGCCTCCTCCCGTCCTTAAGCCTGTACTCCCTGATGTTGGGCCTCGGCTCGCTTATCTCGACGGCGAGCTCCTCCAGGTCGGGCTTCCATATCTCAACGTCGAAGTGTCCCGCGTTGGCCATTATCGCCCCGTCCTTCATGAGCTCGAAGTGCTCCCTGCGTATGCACTTGATGTTGCCCGTTGAAGTGATGAAGATGTCACCTGCCTTCGCGGCCTCCGTCATGCTCATAACGAGGAAGCCGTCCATCCTCGCTTCCAACGCCCTTATGGGGTCAACCTCAACGACTATAACAGTCGCCCCGAGACCCCGCGCGCGCATCG
>JAADEC010000037.1 GCA_013153595.1 Thermococci archaeon
TCGGGGTCAGCAACGGCATGGCCACGATAATGAGCAAGGACACGTTCAGCGAGATAGACGACATAATCGACCTCGCCGAGAGCATAGGGGTTACGAGGCTCATATTCTTCAACCTCGTTCCCACGGGAAGGGCCGAGGACATGCTCAAAGTCGATCTATCGCCTGAGGAGCGCGAGGAGTACATGAAGGAGGTCTACCATCAGATGAAGAAGAGGCACATGGAGATACTGACCACCGCTCCCCAGTACGCCCGCGTCACGCTCATCGAGTCGATGGGTAAGAGCGTAACCCCCGCGCACTTCTACGTTGGGGAGGACTACTCCATGAAGGCCCTGGCCGAGTTCATAGGCGGCTGCGGAGCGGGCAGGATATACGCCGCCATAGAGCCCGACGGAACGGTCGTTCCCTGTGTCTTTCTGCCCCTTCCCGTTGGCAACGTAAGGAACCACGACTTCAGGTACATATGGGAGAACAGCAGGATATTCCAGCTCTTCAGGGACAGGGACAGGTACTTCACGGGTCAGTGCGGTAAGTGCCCCTACAGGTACATATGCGGGGGATGCAGGGCGAGGGCCTACCACTACACCCTCGACCCTGTTGGAGACGATCCGGGCTGCATAATAAACAAGCGCCTCTGGCTGGACATAGCAAAGCACGGAAAGCCGAAGGGGCTCACAGAGGTGAACTGGGTGGATGAGACCGTCGTACTCAGGTCCCCGCTGGTAAACGTCCCGAGGTTCGAGGGTGCCATAGAGAGGGTGGCCGAGAAGATTGAGGCCTGGAGCCTCGAGAGGGTTCAGACGTAGCGCGTGGGCTGGCGCGTGGGCTTAGCAGGCTTTGTCCACCGCGCTCTTCTTTGATTGTTCCTCAGTAGCGGTGCTGCCCGGACATTAACAAGACCCAGTTTATGTCAGCGTATTGCATGCACCACGTATAGGCATGTTTAGTTCCAAAATGTTTAAAACTGGCTTCTATAAAGCCGGGGGTGGTTGATCGCTGTATTACATCCCGTTAACGTTGACTGATGGAGATACAAACTCAAGGAGGGCGCCCAATGGTAACGCTCAGTAAGTGGAGGTTCAGTAAGTGGAGTGAAAAACTCTTCGGCACCCCGAGACTGGAGCCGTTGGTTTCGTTTTCATTTCTGTTTCCCATAATATATCTGGTGCTTTTCCTGATAGTCCCCGTACTGGTCATGCTGGGGAACGCCTTTGATTACAACGGCCATCTATCCCTCTACTGGTTCAAGAGCTTGACTATGCGCTACTACTTCAACCCCCTTCATCCCTCGGGATACCTCTTTAAGAAGACGGCCGAGGGAGTTTACTACTTCTACGGCTGGGACTTCGGGGTGATCCTGAACTCAATAATAGTCTCGCTGTCAGTCATGGGTTTGACGACACTGCTCGGAACCATATTCGCATTCGTCATGGCGAGGTACGACTTCCCGGGCAAGAACATCGTCAGGATCCTGCTGTTCGTGCCCCTGCTGGTAACGCCTTTCGTTAACATAGTCATAATCCAGAAGATGTTCTCGCCCGGAGGGCTCATAGACTGGATATTCTACAACAAGCTTCACATTCTTCCCCACCCGATATGGCTCGATGGTCTGATCGGCGTTATCGTGGCCCAGACCATGACGTACTACCCGATGGTCTACCTCAACGCCTACGCCAGCTTCATAAACATAGACCCGAGCCTTGAGGAGCAGGCGGAGAACCTCGGCAGCAGGGGCTTCCACCTCTTCAGAACGGTAACCTTCCCGCTGGCGCTTCCGGGGATAGCTGCCGGAGCCGTTCTGGTGGGAATATTCAGCCTCGAGGACCTTGCGGCCCCCATAGTGTTCCAGGGTGCGCCCATAGCGAGAAAGCTCATGTCGTTCCAGATATACAGCGCGTTTACATCTCCGATAGGTCTAATCGGTACCCCCCAGCTTTCGGCCCTGGCGCTGGTTATGCTCGGGGTTTCACTCGTGCTGTTCTTCTCCATAAGGGCGTACGTGGGAAGGAAGCAGTATTCCATGCTCAGCAAGGGCGGCAGGTGGAACCCGAGGGTCTCGAAGCCCAAATGGTGGCAGGCCATTATCATCTATCTCCTCGTCATACCCACGATACTCCTGACGATATTCCCGCAGATAGGTGTCGTTCTGCTGGCCTTCTCCAAGAGGTGGTACTCCACCTGGCCGCAGGGGTTCACGCTTGAGAACATAAAGGCCGTTGTGACCCAGCCCGGTGTCACGAGGGTCATCATGAACAGCCTCACATACTCGACCGCCGCCATAGTTATAATCCTGATACTCTCCCTCACGTCAGCATACGCGGTTAACAGATTCAGGAAGGCCAAGCTGGCCCCTGTACTTGACAGCCTGTCCACGATACCCATAGCGGTGTCCGGAATCGTCATAGCCATGAGCTACTTCGTATTCTTCTCCAAGGTTCCACCATTCAAGAACATACCTTCGCTGAACCCCCTCAACCTCCTGAAGTTCAACCCCGCGTTCCTCCTCATCCTGGCCTACTCGATAAGGCGTCTTCCCTTCGCCGCGAGATCGATATCAGCTGGGATGCAGCAGGTTCACGTCTCCCTCGAGGAGGCAGCGATAAACCTCGGGGCAAAGAGATGGAAGGCGGTAACAGGGATACTGATGCCCATGATAGTCCTCAACGTCCTTGGAGGGGCGATGCTGAGCTTCGTTTACTGTATGAGCGAGACCAGCGTGGGTATAACCCTTGGTCATATGAATCCAACGTACATGCCTATAACTGCCAAGATGAAGGAGCTCATCTCCAGCTCCGTGGGGAGCGCTCATCTTGCCGCGGGGCTTGGCGTGTTCCTAATGGCAATCCAGATAGCGGCTATCGTGTTGGCCAATCTTATAACGAAGCAGAGGACTTCCTTCATAGGTGTTACCTGAAGACCGTGGGGTGATCCGATGGTTGAGGTCAGGCTTGAGAACATCGTTAAGAGGTTTGAGGGAACGACGGCGCTCAAGGGTATAAGTTTGAGAATACACGAGGGAGAGCTGTTCACGCTCCTCGGTCCGAGCGGATGCGGTAAGTCAACGACCCTCAGGATAATCGCGGGTCTGGAGTTCCCTGACGAGGGGGAGATCTACTTCGGCGGGGAAAGGGTGACGTATCTGCCCTCCAACGTTAGGAGGGCCGTCATGGTCTTCCAGAACTACGCTCTGTGGCCTCACATGTCAGTCTTTGACAACATAGCCTACGGCCTGAAGCTCAAGAAGATGCCGAAGGAGGAGATAGCCAAGAAGGTTGAGTGGGCCCTTGAGCTGGTTAAGCTGAAGGGCTTCGAGAACAGGTACCCCACACAGCTCAGTGGGGGCCAGCAGCAGCGTGTTGCGATAGCGAGGGCACTCGTCGTCGAGCCCAGGGTTCTCCTGCTGGACGAACCGCTCAGCAACCTGGACGCGAAGCTCCGCCTTGAGATGCGTTCGGAGATAAGGAGGATCCAGCGCGAGCTCGGAATAACCGTGATATACGTGACCCACGATCAGGAGGAGGCGATGGCGATAAGCGACAGGATAGCGGTCATGAACGTCGGCACGGTGGAGCAGGTCGGCACTCCAAAGGAGATATACGAGGAGCCGAAGACGGAGTTCGTTGCCAGCTTCATGGGCAAGACCAACGTTATACCCGCCAGGGTTGTCGATAGGGCCGGCGACAGAGTGGCCGTTGAGTTCGGAAGCGTGAGGCTCGATGGGCTCAGGTACACAGGGGATTCGGATGAGGTCGTTGTCGTCATACGGCCTGAGAGGATAAGGATAGCCCCCGGTGAGAACACCGTATCCCTCAGAGGCAAGGTGGATCTGGTGGAGTATTACGGCTTTTTCGTGGAGATAATCGGAATCTTCGATGAGCACAGGATAATAGCAAGGTTGATGTCCGATAAGGGCCTCGAAAAGTTCAAACCGGGATCAGACATAACGTTCTACGTGGACAGGGACGATATCATAGTTCTGCCGAAGCAGCAGATATGACTCCCTCCCACCTTTTTTAAAGCCGGTGTCCGTTATGCCAGCAGGGTTCGAAGATGCCGCCTGTTTGGAGCCGTTTGATGAGGGGAAGGTGTTCGAGGTAGTTCTGAGCAGCGGGACCAACATGACCCCCGTAGGCGTCATCAGGCGCGGCGACACCCTGAAGTTCAGGCTTTTTCCGGGCAGGAGCATGTATGAGATTGAAACGGGAGGACGGGCCGTAATCCAGATCGTCAGGGACGTCGAGCTGCTGGTCAGACTCGCCCTGAACCTCCCGGTTAACGTTGATAGGGATCGTGTGGAGGGAATCGAGGTTATAGCAGGTGAGCCGTGGGTACTCGGAAGGGTGGAGGGCCATCCCGGAGTCGTCGATGATGAGATCGGCAGGAGCAGGGTTCTCGACTGCACCTTCTATCCGCTGATGTGTTCCCGTGATTTCAGGGTTTCAAGGCCCGTAAGCCGGGCGGATCTGTACCTCCTCGAGATGGGCGTGGACGTTACGCGGTTCATGGAGGCCGTTCGGAGGAACAACACAAAGGAGGCTGAGAGACTTAAGAACAGGATACTCAAAGCCTACGATCGCTACAGGCGATTCGGGGGGATGTCCGAAGTCGCACTCCACATAGTTCACCTGGTTCTTGGTGACACCAAAGTTTAAAAGGGATTGACATCATGCTACCAAACTGTATGATCGTATCACAACGGAGGGAGAGGCATGAGAAAAGACCTGGCGTTGATCGTTGTGTCCCTTCTGATTTTAAGCGTGGTGGCCTCTGGATGCGTGACGTCTGGCCCGGGCCCCGGACATCACGGGTCTGGGGTGAGGAGCGGTGGATCACACGAATCTCCCACAGGCTCGTCCGTTAGCCATGGCCGCTCAGCCATCACAGTCACTGACATGCTCGGGAGGACGGTAAAGGTCCCGGCGAACGTGAGCAGGGTCGTTGCCGTTGGGCCGGGAGCTTTGAGGATACTCGTTTACCTCAATGCGACCGATAAGGTCGTTGGAATCGAGGAGTTCGAGAAGCGCTTCCCCTACGGGAGGCCATACATCTTGGCCCACCCGGAGCTCCTCAAACTGCCTGTCATCGGCCCGGGCGGTCCCGGAAAGCTCCCGAACATGGAGGCCCTGATTAAGGTTCACCCGCAGGTCATCTTCATGGTCTTCGTGAGCAGGCAGACCGCCGATGAGGTTCAGCAGAAGACGGG
>JAADEC010000031.1 GCA_013153595.1 Thermococci archaeon
CGGATATTGTTGATCCTGCCTTGCTCAGGCCTGGAAGGTTTGACAGGCTGATACTGGTTCCGGCGCCTGACGAGAAGGCGAGGCTGGAGATCCTCAAAGTACACACCAAAAACGTCCCACTCGCAGAAGACGTCAGCCTGAGGGAAATAGCCAAGAAGACCGAGGGCTACTCCGGAGCCGACCTGGAGGCTCTCGTGAGGGAGGCCGCGCTCATAGCCCTGAGGAAGCACGTCAGCAGGGGACTTGAGGAGAGCGAGTTCATAGACAAGCTCATCGTGACCAAGGAGGACTTCGAGAAGGCGATGAAGAAGGTGAAGCCGAGCATAACACCCTACATGCTCGACTACTACAAGAACTTCGAGGAGAGCAGAAAGAACGAGAAGAGGAGCAAGGGGGTCGATTACTACACTTTCTGAACCACTGCGTGCGATAGAGTTTTATACTCGGAGAACCAAAAACATGACAAGAAGTTTAAACGCTTAGAGGTGGCCGGGATGGTCAGGATAAGGGCGTCTCATCTCAGGGATATGGAGCTTATAACGGACACGGGCGTCAGGCTCGGATGGGTCTACGACCTCAGCTTCGATGAGAAGACAGGGGAGATCCTGATAATAGTCACGGAGCCGGACGAGGACTTGGACACGAGCGAGTTCGTCACTGATAAGGAGGGCCTGCTCCTCGTCCCAGTGAGTGCAATAAAGAGCATAGGAGAGTTCATAGTCATAGACTCGGAGAAGTTGGCCGTAAAATCAAAGTTGAGGGCCATAAGGAGGAGGTAACTTACATCCCCCCGCTCACGGCCATCTCGACTATCTTTCTTATCTCCACGAGGAACTCGGCCGGTATGTCCTTCAGCATGGGGGCCAGGAACCCCTTGACTATCAGCTGGGTGGCCTTTTCTTCGTCCAGCCCCCTCGACATCAGGTAGAACAGCTCCTCCTCCCTTATCCTTCCTATCGCCGCCTCGTGGCTCAGCTCGGCCTCGCTCACCCTGCTCCTCAGCCCCGGGTAGGTCTCCATCTCGGCCTCGTCGCTCATCAGGAGGGCGTCGCAGCTTATGTGCCCCTTCGTCCCCGGGGCCATGGCCTCTATGACGCCCCGCGTTATCACCCTGCTCCTGTCCATTATGACCGACTTGCTGGCGTTCAGGCCGCTCGCTCCCCTTCCAATGAGCTTCATCTCCCCGCCGAGGTCTATGTAGTAGTCCTTCTGACCGAGTATTATGCCGTTGAGCTCGACGCGTCCCCCCTCATCGACGGTGTACTTGGGATTGGCGACGTTGCTCTTCCCGGAGCCGAGCGTGACCGTGGTGTTTATGAAGCTCGCGTTCCTTCCTACCTTCGCCCTCGTCATGGGCCTCGTGTGGACGTACTCCGGCCAGTTCTGAAGGACAGTCAGCCTCGCCTTGGCCCCGTCCCCTATGTACGCCTCGGTCATGTCGAGGTGGAGGGAGTGCCTCACGAGGACCGGCGACGTGCAGCCCTCTATGAGGTGGAACTCGCTGTTGGGTTCGGCTATTATGATTATGTGGGGTGCCTGGGCGAGAGCGCTCTCCTGTATGAGGAAGAAGAGGTGCAGTGGGAACGGTACCTTCAGCCCCTCCCTGACGTGGAGGAATATCCCACCGTTCCAGACCGCGGTGTGGTAGGCCGCCAGCTTGCTCTCAGAGGCGTCGATGAGCCTGAGGAAGTGCGACTTAACAACGTCAGGGTATTTCCTCACGGCCTCCTCCGTCGGCAGCACTGTCAGACCCTTCTCCGCCCACTCCTTCAGGAACTGGTTGTAGACTATGCCTGTATCCGTCTGAACCGCCATGCCAGCCAGGTACTTCTGCTCCACCTCGCTTATCCCGAGCCTGTCGAGGAGGTTCCTCATGTCCTCGGGAAGATCGTCGAGGCTCTCTATCTTCTCGGGCAGCCCCTTTATCTCGGGCCTCGCTATGAACTGGAGGAGCTCCTCCTCGCTTATAACGGGGTCGTTGTGGGGAGCCTTAAGGAATGCTTCTAAAGCTTTGCGCCTTATCTCCGTCATCCACTCTGGCTCCCTGTTCCTCTCGGCCAGCTCCTCTATCTGGTTCTCTATTATCGACCTCGCGTCCTCCATCGTGAGAGTCTCCACGTCAATCACCCCCGCAGCAGTCCTTGAATATGTCCTGAAAGCCCCTCCGCTCTATCTCGTCTATGAACTCCCCGCCGCGCGTCATGACTATCCTACCGTCCTTCATGACGTGAACCTTGATGTCCTCGGGCTCGAGGTGCTTCAGTATCCTCCCGTAGTGGGTTATCAGGATGACTGACGTTCCCTCCTCGTTCAGCTGCTCTATCTTTCTGCTTATGAGGCTCATTGAATCAACGTCAACGCCGCTGTCCGGCTCATCGAGTATGAGGAGGTCGGGCTTTATCAGAACAGCCTGGAGGAGCTCAAGCCTCTTCCTCTCTCCCCCCGAGAAGCCGACGTTTATGGGCCGGTATAGGTCCTCCTCACGGAACCACATATCCTTGGCCGTTCTGATTATGAGGTCGTACGCCTCCGCCCCGTCCATCCCCTTGAGCTCGGCCAGAACCTGCTGGAGGAACTCCATTATCCTGACGCCCTCGACTTCGTGCGGCTGCTGAAAGGCAAGGAAGATCCCCAGCTTGGCCCGCTCGTGCGGCGGCATCTTGGTCACGTCCCTGCCCTTGAAGACTATTCTTCCCCCCGTTACCTCGTACTTCGGGTGTCCCGCTATCGTCAGGGCAAGCGTGGACTTCCCTGATCCGTTCGGCCCCATGACCACGTGGAACTCCCCGGGTTTGACCGTCAGGTTGACACCCCTGAGTATCTCCTTACCCTCGACTGACGAGTGAAGGTCTTCGACGATAAGCGTGCCTCCCATATCACCACCATACCTGAATGGAATGGGCATTTTTTAAGTATTGCTGGTCAAAGATGGGTAGTAGAATACCGGATCAGGCAGTCCCGGGTTCGAAACGTGAGAAACGGTAAAAGAGAAAACGGCAACACAGCGTGCTAAACCTGAAGGGGCAGGGTCTCCCTTATCCTCTTTATCAGCTGCTGCTTCTTCTCCCCCTCCTCGAGGGCTATCTCGAGCACCTGATCTATCGTCTCGACCGGGATTATCTCGATCTTCTCTGCCTTATCCGGGCTCAGGAAGACGTCCTTCTCGTTGCTCTTCGGTATTATGACCGTCTTTATTCCGGCCTCTATGGCCGCCTCGATCTTCGGTGTCGCGCCGCCGATCGGCAGCACCTCGCCGCGAACGCTGAGCGAGCCCGTCATCGCAACGTCCTGCCGTATCGGGATGTTCTCAAGCGCTGATATAACGGCGGTGGCAACGCTTATGCTCGCCGAATCGCCCTCGACGCCCTCGTAGGTCTGGAGGAACTGAACGTGGATGTCGTAGCGGCTGATGTCCTCACCCTTGTAGCGCTTTATTATCGCCGAGACGTTCTGGACGGCTTCCTTGGCTATCTCACCGAGCTTCCCCGTTACTATTATCTTGCCCTCCTCCTTGCTCGCCGCAGGAGCCACGACCGCCTCTATCGGCAGCACTATGCCGCTCTCCTCGCCTATGACCGCCAGTCCGTTTACGCGTCCCACCTCTCCTCCTTCAGTCTTTATGACCTGGTACTCCTTCTTCCTCTCGATGTACCAGTCGGCCAGCTGCTTCTCAAGCGGCTTCGCCATCTTCAGTGCTTCGAGGACGTCCTCCCTCTCGACGATGTTCTTGCCCTTCTTTATCGCCGTGTCTCCGGCCGCCCTGACTATGCCGCCGAGGTCGCGCAGACGCAGGGTGAGGTGTCCCTTCCTTCCCCCGCGCCTCTGGGCTTCCCTGACTATCTCGACGACGGCATCCTTGGTGAAGTGGGGTATCTTGCCGTCTCTTATGACCTCCTGGGCAACGAACTGGACGAGCTTGCGCCTGTTCTCTATGGTGTCGGGCATCGTGGTGCGCATGTAGACCTCGTAACCGTATCCCCTTATGCGCGAGCGCAGAGCGGGATGCATCTTGTTGACCGTGTCGAGGTTTCCTGCGGCAACGAGTATGAAGTCGCATGGAACCGGCTCGGTCCTGACCATCGCACCGCTCGACAGCTCGCTCTGACCCGTTATCGGGAACTTCTTCTCCTGCATGGCTGTGAGTATGCTCTGCTGCATCTTCAGGCTGAGCGTGGCTATCTCGTCTATGAACAGGACGCCCTTGTGGGCCCTGTGTATCATCCCAGGCTCGACGCGCTCGTGGGCGGGGGTTCCAAGGCCTCCGCTCTGGAACGGATCGTGCCTCACATCACCGAGCAGCGCTCCCGCGTGCGCCCCAGTTGCATCGACGAAGGGAGCCTTGTTCCTGCCGCAGTTGTCTATGAGAAGCTTCGGAACGAGGACCGTGGTTCTCATGCGCATGTTCGACATCGCCATTATGGTCATTATGACGACGAAGAGGCCCATCAGGATGTTGGTGGTCGTCGGCTGGTAGAGAACCACGAGCATGACTATAAGGATTATGCCTATGAGGAGGTACGATTTTAGGCTCTCCTGCCCCTTCGCCCTCTGCCTGTACCTCTCCACTATCCTCTTTCCCTGGCAGGCAGGAACCGTCTTTATGCGGGGCATGTTCTCGTCCTCTGGGTTTGGAAAGACGAGGACGTCCTCAAGGTTCTCCGTGGGCAGAAGCTCGGCCATGGCCTGCCCGAGCATCGACTTCCCGGTCCCCGGCTCGCCTATGAGGAGAACGTTCCTCCTCTGCTGTGCGGCGGTTTTTATGACCTCAACAGCGTGATCCTGACCTATGACCTGGTCTATGAGCTTCTCGGGTACCTTTATCTCCTCAGTGGTCTTGAAATCTATACCGAGATCCAGATCCTCCCCGTACGTTGTGCCCCTTGGCCCGTCGTTCTCGGTCATGTTCACCACTCTTCTGGTAGATGTTCTCGGGGACCGATTTATAACTTTTGTCCGGGAAAAGCTAAAAAGCATGGCCTCGAGCTTAGCCGGGGTGGAAGCATGAGCGTACCCGATCACGTTGTGTTCACGGCGAGGGACGGTGAGTGGTTCGTGGCCAAGGCGCTCGAAGCGGGGGATATGGGTAACGAGAACGTGGCTCACTTCCTCGCGGCCCTCTCCAACACTGTCAGCTCGAGGATGGCCGGCTACCTTGGGGAGGTCATGGACGTTGAAGGGCTGATGGAGCTGGCGAAGGAGGTCGAGGGCTGCGATCTCGGGGACTGCGTGGCCTTTCTGAAGTCCCCGAAGACATCCCGGAAGCTCGGTTCACTGATCCATGAGAAGGATAAGAAGCTCAGGAAACTGCTCGTCGACGTTGCGAGGGGCCTTCTCGTTTGGGAGGTTATCGAAGACCTGTCGTACCCCGAGAGGGAGCTCCCGGGGAGGGAGGTGAAACCTCGGTTCGAGGGGAGGCACGTGGACTTCACGGCGAAGCACGGCAGGTGGATAGTCGTTAAGAGGGTCCTGATAGACGAGAAGACCAAGGGAGTTGACGTGGCCTACGTTCTGGCCGGCATAAACGACACCGCCGTTAACAAACTGCCCGCCTATGCGGGCATAGACATGGAGGGCATTGAGGGGAAGCTCGGGATAAACATGAAGAAGAAGGTCAGGAAGTCGGAGATACCCGCCCTCGTGGAGGCCTACCTGTCCCTTGACGTGTCGGAGTTCGCCCCCGAGGAGTTCGTTCCCCACGCTAAGGTTCAGGCCCTCAGGCTCCTGCTCGAGTCCATCGGCCTGCCCCCTGGCGTGCCCGTCAAACCGCTGAAGAAGTACGTTGAGAAGGCCTTCACGTGAATTCTGGTGGGGTGATCCTGTGGGGGAAAGCATTAAGGAAGTGAGGATAAGCAGGGAGCTGCTCGAGTACATACTCGACGTGGCCAGGGACTTCTATCCCAACGAGTTCGCAGGCTTTCTTAGGGAGGAGAACGGTGTGTTCGAGGAGGTTCTGATAGCCCCGGCGGGCCACTTCGGCTCCTCGTCGGTTTTCTTCAACACGTGGATGCTCCCGCACGACGAGACCATCAAAGGAACGGTCCACTCCCATCCCGTTCCGGTGGCCACCCCTTCCGAGGCCGACCTGTCGTTTTTCTCAAAGTTCGGTGGGGTTCACCTCATAGTCTACTGGCCTTTTGATGAGGACTCGGTCGTGGCCTACTCAAGCTCGGGGGAGAGGCTCAGGATAGTAGTGGTTGACTGAACGCTCGGTCACGGAAAACTACTTAAACTTTTTTGGCAACCCTAATTAGGTGGTGGTTTTGGATTCTTCGAACGTGACCAAGAGGGAGGAAGAGTACCTCGAGACGATATACCTCCTCCACAAGAACAAGGGAGTCATCAGGGTGAAGGACATAGCGAGGATGATGAACGTTAAGCCCCCAAGCGTGGTCGATGCCCTCAAGAAGCTCAGCGAGAAGGGCCTCATAGACTACGAGAAGTACGACAGGATAATCCTGACGGAGGAGGGAATGAGGATAGCCCTCGACACCTACGCCAAGCACGTCCTTCTCACCAAGTTCTTCGTCGAGGTCCTCGGCATCCCTCCTGACATAGCGGAGCACGACGCCTGCCAGTTCGAGCACTACGTGAGCGAGATAACCGTCAGCAGGATAAAGGAGTTCGCGAAGTTCATACAGGAGCAGTGTCCCTACGTCCTCAAGCAGTTCCTGAAGGAGAATCTGGACAAAAAGGCAGATAGTGGCAGGAAAGCACAAAAAAGCGCGGGAAATTAGAGGGAGAGACTGGAGGAGAACCAAAGCGGAGACGCCTGATGCGCTCACTCGCAGTAGCTGAGGCATTCCTTGATAACGTCAAGGAGGCACGCTATGTCCCGCTCGTATTCTATGACGTTACAGCGAATGCCCTCTATGCGGGGGCACCCTTCCGCTGCCTTCCTCACGTGCAGGTGAACGATCACGCTTCGTCCGTCGTCGCTGACCCTGTACCTGACGTGCTTGATATCGCACTCGTCGGGTTGTAGCTCCTCCTTCTCGACCTGGAACCTGCTCATAAGGGCCCTTTCGAACCCCTCCGCCAGCTCTATGGCTATGTCCTCACTCCTGTCCCCTATAACGAGCGGTGAGAACACGTGCTCCATGTCGTGGTTCTGAAATTTGTGGATGGTTTCGGGTATTATAACGACGTCGTAGCGAGGCATCTTCATCCCCTCTCCCTCTCTGAAGGTTTGCTTAAATAGCTTGCCCTACTCCTCAGCGTGTATCTCTATGCCGGCCTCTATAAGCCTCTTTATCTCCTTCCCGACGGGAGTCGCCTTGCTGACCTTTATAAGCCCCTTCTTGTTGGGCGTGGCAGTGAAGACGTACTGCTCCTCTCCGTAGAACTTCAGCGGCTTCTTTGCGTATTCGCGCGGTACACGGAGGACGACGCTCTTCTTCCTCTCCTCAACCTCCACAGGGATCTTCATGCCCCTCTTTTCTCCCTTGAGGCGCTCTTCAAAGCTTTTCACGTCTATGCTTATGCCTATTCTCTTCTCAAGCTCGGTTATCCTCTTTCCGCCTTTTCCGATTATGGAGGGGATGTCGAACTCGTCGGCGTAGATTATGGCCTTGTTCGGGTTTGCGAGCTCCACCTCGGTGTAGACGTCGGGGAGGAACTTCTTTATCTCCTGCTTCAGCCTCCTCTCGGCGAGCTTCATCGCCGGTGCCTTCTCCTCCTTCCTGACGGGGACCACGCTGACCTCCTCTCCGTACGTGTATATCTCGTACTCAAGCTCCCCGCTGTCGAAGTCCCGAACCTCTATAACCGGCCTGGCGAGGTCCTCCTCGCTCATCCCGCTCGGAACCTTGACGAGGTACTCGAGCGTTAGGACCTTCTCGACCCTTCCGGCCTTTATGAAGATGACCGTGTCAACGACCTGCGGTATCATGCCGAGCTCCAGCCTTCCTATGAACCTCTGGACAGCGTCTATCGGCTTCGTGGCGTGAACCACCCCTATCATGCCGACTCCGGCCATCCTGAGATCCGAGTATATCTTGAAGTCCGAGGTCTTCCTCATCTCGTCGAATATCGTGTAATCCGGCCTCAGCAGGAGGAGTATGTCCCCTGTAAGCTCCATCTTTCCTTTGAGAGCCGTGTACTGAGTTATGTCCTCGCTCACCTGAAGATCCCTCGGCTTCTCCATGGTCTTGACGATCTTCCCCATCGAGGAGTACCACTCTGCGAGGGCCTGGGCGAACGTCGTCTTACCCTCTCCTGGCGCGCCGGCTATCAGAACTCCCTGAGCGCGGTTCTTGAGCCTCTCCATCAGCTTCTCGCTGAGGTCGTAGTCCTCTATGCTGAGCTTCTTTATCGGCCTTACCGCGGTTATCTCCGTGCCGTCTGAGAAGGGAGGTCTCGCTATGACTATCCTGTAGTTCCTGAACTGAACGACCGTGGCTCCTGGCTCATCGAGTTCTATGAATGACTGGGGATCTCTCTTGGCTCGCTCTATTATATCGTCCACGATCTCGTTCATCTCCTCCTCCTGCATCGGCTCGCTCCTTATGGCCACGAGCCTCCATGAGCCTGGCCTTCCCTTCTTGGCCTTGGGCGGCACTCCAGCCTTCAGGTGAACGCTCATCGTCTCGTCGTCGAAGAAGTCCTCTATCCTCACCCTTATGTCCTTCTTCGGTTCCAGGTAGATGACCTCGAGTCCCATGGCCTCCCCTATGTCACGCTGAACCCTGTCCCCCGTTACAAGGACTCCTCCCACTTCTTTTGCGGTCTTCCGTATCAGGCTGTCTATCTCCCCTGCCTTGGCCATCCTTATCTGCCAGTTCTCCGGCCGTTCCCCGTGGAACTCCAGCTGTATGAGTCCTGATCTGGCCATCTCCCTGAGCTTCTTGAGCTCCTCCAGTCCAACCTGTCCGATCGCCTTTCCCCTGTTGGCCTGGTGCTCTATCTCCGCCACGACCGCCTCTGGCACCACGACCTTTACCTCACCTGTCAGGCCCTCTATGAACTGCGTTAAACGACCGTCAACTATGACGCTCGTATCTGGAACGAGTATCATCATCTCACCCCTCGTTCATGCTTACCTAAGGTTCATAAAGGTTTACTTCAAGAATATATTAGGTGAAGCTCATGGGTCACCTGATAGCAATAGCATCCGGTAAGGGAGGAACTGGAAAAACGACGACCACAGCCAATCTTTCTGTCGCACTTGGACGAATGGGGCATGAGGTTCTCGCCATAGATGCCGACCTGACGATGGCCAACCTGAGCCTTGTAATGGGTATAGATGATGCTCCTCAAACGATACATGATGTTCTGGCGGGTGATTCCGATATCAACGATGCCATATACGAGACGAGGTATCAGAACGTCTACATAATCCCCGCCGCCATAGACTGGGAGCACGTCAAACGGGCGGATCCGAGGAAGCTCCCGGAGGTGATAAAGCCCCTCAAACACAGCTACGATTTCGTGCTCATAGACTGCCCCGCGGGGCTTCAGATGGACGCCATGAACGCGATGCTCAGCGGTGAGGAGGTCATACTCGTCACGAACCCGGAGATATCGTGCATAACGGACACCATGAAGGTGGGTATAGTCCTCAGGAAGGCCGGACTGGCCATGCTCGGTTTCGTTCTCAACAGGTACGGGAGGAGCGAGAACGACATACCGCCAGATGCCGCCGAGGAGGTCATGGAGATTCCCCTCCTTGAGGTGATCCCTGAGGACAGGAAGGTCAGAGAGGCAACCCTTGAAGGGGTGCCCGTGGTTGAGTACGATAAGAAGTCTGAGGGCGCGAAGGCGTTCATGAGACTGGCGGAAGAGGTGGAGCGCATAGCGGGTATGAAGGCGAGGGTGATGTATTAAACGAAGCGGCTTATGAAAAGGTCTTCCTCCTTTCCCCCCGCCTTCCTGAACATCTTTACGCTCCAGCTCACGTCCCCAACCCTGTCCGGTCTGTGGGCGTCGCTTCCGAAGCTGAGCTGCACCCCCCTCCTCACGCACTCCTTTATGAAGTCCAGCTCGGGGACCCTGTACCAGCTGCTTATCTCGAACGCCTTTCCATTTTCTTCCGCGAGTTTTATGAGCTCAACCAGCTCCTCCCAGCTCGGCCATCCCACGTTCGGAAAGCTGATGCCGAAGTGTCCGATTATGTCCACCTTCTCATCCGTAAGTGAATCTCTGACGAGGCTGAGGTACTCCTCTGGACTGTCAACGACATTATGGACGCTCGATATGACGTAGTCCAGCTTTTTCCGCATTTCTCCCGGGACGTCGCTCCCTCCTGGCATGGCGTTTGCCTCGACGCCTATGAGGAGCGTTAGGTCTGCCTCCTTCCTAAGTTCCATCAGCTCCGTCAGGTACCTGCCCTGCGACCTTCCAGTCAAGCACTGAACGTGGTCGCTTATCCCGAGGAAGCTCAGGCCTCTTCTCTCGGCGGCCTCGATGTTCTGGAGCGGCTCACCCCGACCGTCCGAGTAGGTCGTGTGGGTGTGCAGATCATGCGATAGAACGTTCCTATCTCCTTCGGGCTCTATTTTCATCTCCATTTATTCTACCCCCCATTCCGTTCCACGTCAGGTTCACATCAGTTCTCCGCTGATCCTCATCCCGATCTCATTCCAACAGTCTCATTCCAACTTCCCGACCTCTGCCCTCGATTTGCCCCTTCCTTCATTCTCCCTCAGGATCCGGTCAACCACACCCCTGACTGCCTCCTCGTACTCCTCCTTGCTACCGTCGTTGACCACCATGTAATCCGCCATCGCTATGACGTTTCCGAGTCCAAACCTCAGCTCCTTCCAGTCCCTCTCCTCGAATTCCTCCCACGACCTGGGGTCGTCGTGCCTCTTCCTGCTTCTCAGCCTCTCAAACCTGCTTCTCGGAGGTGCGTGCACCGCCACTATGATGATCCCCTCCCATGGGAATGCGCTCTTGAACGTTCCTATCTCATCGAGGGATCTGACCCCTTCAACCACGACGATGCCGCTCTTGCTGAGGTGCTCTCTTACCTTGGGTATGGCGAGCTTCGCCACGGCGTCCTGACCGAACTCCTGACGGAGACGCATGCTGACCTTCGCGACGTTCTCCCTCGTCAGCTTTAGGCCCCTCCTCTGAGTCTCCGTCCTCACGACGTCTCCGAGTGAGACGCTCGGGATTCCCCTCTTTTCAAACTCCGTGACAAGTCTGCTCTTGCCCGAACCCGGCATTCCCGCCACGACGATTATCATAGCGCCCGCCCGGGGTTGGGAAGGGTCTTTAAAAAATCTATCGTTTGTCGTTTTTCACCCCGAACAGCCGCATCATCTCCTCCCTGAACAGGTCGTCCATGCTCAGCAGGTTGGTGTATATGACGTCCTTCCTGCCGGTATCATCAACCACCACCCACTCCTCCTTCCGGCCGTGCTTTCCCTTCTTTTCCTTCCGGAGATCGATCCGGTAGTAGGTAATCCCCTTGGGGATAACTGTGATGGAGTCGAATTCGTCCGACTGCTCAACGTTTAGGATCTTCTTCAGTATAACCAGGGCCAGCCTGCTCTCCATCTCCTCACTGGCCAGCTCTTTGTCCTGTTCCGTTTGGAAGTAGTTCCCGGTCGGTATGAGCCTCCTCAGGATGTTCCATCCTCCCCTGCGGCTGCTTCTGTCGAGCCTTGCGGCATCGAGTCTGACCTCCAGATCAATGTAGACGTCTTTCAGGAGGTCCTTCACCTCCTCAGGGCTGATCATGGCATCGAGCTTCAGATCTCCCGACTCGGGGTTTCCAAAGACCTCTGCGTCGCCCTTCTTTATGAGCGTGGCCACCCTCCCGGGATGCTGAAGGAAGCGGGTGAAATAGCCGTCCACGGCGTAGCTCCCGTTCGATTTACCATCCTTGCTAATTTCAAACCTCACGTAGGGTATCGCCAGCATCTTAATGACCTCCCGTCCGCCGGAACAACGTTATAAACGGATGCCCTAAATAGGTTTTCGGTGCCTCAAGTGAAGGTTGACGATCTCCCCGTGTCAGAGAAGGTAAGGGACGTGATAAAGGGCCGGGGTATCGATACCCTCTATCCTCCACAGGCGGAGGCCCTTAAATCGGGAGTCCTAAAGGGAAGGAACCTCCTCCTGTCCATACCCACGGCCAGTGGAAAGACGTTGGTTGCTGAAATCGTTATGGCGGATAAGCTGCTCAGGGAGGGCGGCAAAGCGGTTTACCTCGTTCCTCTGAAGGCACTTGCCGAGGAGAAGTACAGGGAGTTCAGGGACTGGGAGAGGATAGGTCTCAGGGTGGCCGCGACGACGGGTGACTACGACTCCAGAGATGAGTGGCTTTCGAGGTACGACATCATAGTGGCAACCTCCGAGAAGTTCGATTCCCTGCTCAGGCATAACCCGCGGTGGGTGAAGGACGTTGGGCTCATCGTCGCGGATGAGGTTCACCTTATAGGCTCCCAGAACAGGGGGGCCACGCTTGAGATGATACTCAGCCTCATGAAGGACAGGGCTCAGATAATCGCGCTGAGCGCCACTGTTGGAAACGCGAGGGAGCTGGCCGAGTGGCTTGATGCCGAACTCGTGGTCAGCGACTGGCGTCCGGTACCCCTTCGGAAGGGCGTGTTTCACGACGGCAGGGTAATGTGGGATGACGGCAGCTGCGAGAGCTTTGGAAGGGACTGGAGAAATCTGGCAGTTGATGCCGTTAGAAGAGGAAAACAGGCCCTTGTGTTCGTTAATTCGAGGCGTTCCGCGGAGAAGGAAGCCGTGGAAATCTCCAAACTCACCGGGCGGCTTCTCAGCCGATCGGAGCGGGATGAGCTGGCAAAGCTCGCCGACGCCATGGAGAGCAATCCAACCAACGAAAGGCTCAAACTCGCAATAAAGGGCGGCGTTGCGTTCCATCATGCAGGACTGACGCACGAGGAGAGGCGGCTCATAGAGGACGCTTTTAAGGACGGTGTTCTGAAGGTCATAACGGCCACACCGACGCTGGCGGCAGGAGTTAACGTCCCCGCCTTCAGGGTCGTTATAAGGGACGTGAAGCGGTACTCGGGCTTTGGCTGGACTGACATACCTGTGCTTGAGATACAGCAGATGATGGGAAGGGCTGGGAGGCCGAGGTACGACGTCACGGGGGAGGCCGTTATAGTGGTGAAAGTGGGCAGTCCCGAGGACGTCATGGAGAGGTACGTGAGGAGCGAGCCCGAGAGACTGTTCTCGATGCTTGCGGGTGAAAACACGTTCAGGAGCCTGATTCTTGCGCTGATAGTGAGCTTCGGGGTTAGAAACTTCGATGAGCTGATCGGGTTCCTTGAGAAAACGTTCTACTTCCATCAGCGCAAGGACACGATGACCATCGAGAGCAACGCCAGAAGACTGATCGGCTTCTTCATTGAAAACGAGTTCATAGACATGGAGAGCGATGGAACCTTCCAGCCGTCTCCTCTCGGCAGGAGGACCGCCCAGCTCTACATAGATCCCCTCAGCGCCAAGAGGTTCAGCGAGGTTGTTGAATCTATAGACGAGAATCCAAACCCGTTTGGGATCCTCCACACTATAGCCGCGACCCCCGACATGACGACGGTTCCCATACGGAAGAGGGAGATGGAGGATTACCTGGATTTAGCGTATGAGCTTGAGGAGGACCTCTACTTCGAGGTTCCCTGGGAGGATTACAGAATGAGGAGCTTCCTGAGCCAGGTGAAGACGGCCAAGATACTCTTGGACTGGATGAACGAGGTGCCGGAGGTCAGGATATACGAGACGTACTCGATAGAACCCGGAGATTTTCGCAGGATTCTTGAGACCGCTGATTGGTTGCTGTACTCCCTGCTGGAGATCTACAGACTTTACAGCGACTCCCAGATCGATTATCTGAGGGCACTTCACATAAGGTTGAAGAAAGGTGTCAGGGAAGAGCTGCTGGACCTGGTTCAGCTGCCAGGGATAGGACGCAAACGCGCCCGCGCCCTCTACAACGCGGGTTTCAGGAGCCTCGAAGACGTGGCCAGTGCCAGCGTGGCTGATCTGCTGAAGGTGGAGGGAATAGGCCTTAAGATAGCGGAGGACATACGAAAGGTCGCGTCAAAGGGTACAAGAATGGGAACGGCAGGATGAGATGCGTACGTACTTGGGCGTCTATGGGGGCATTGACATCGAACTGACATCGAAAGGTTTATCTTGACGTCCTTGTGAGGTTGTCTGATGGTTCAGGGATACGCACTGGTGCTCATATCGGCCATTGTAAATGGATTCCTATCCTTGTTTCCCCTTTCCGTTTCCAGGTTAGCCGGCGGGTTCGGGCTCGTGTACTGCCCCATGTGCACGTACGCGGGGGTTCTGGCCGCTGTACTCTACTTCTTCAGCTCCACGATAGGGAGTGTTCTCCCCAGCGTCGCCGGCAGGAGGATCACGGGGGAGCAAACCTTCTTCTTTTACATGGCGCTGTTCACAATCGTGGTCGGCGTACCCATCGTTGAACGGGGAGGGGGAGGCGGAGCGGCGTGGTCCGCTTACATCCTTATCGTCCTTGGGGTCCTCATAGTGCTCTTCGCCAGGAGGGCCCCGCTGGGTCGGGCGATAGATGCCTCCAGGCCGGCCAAGGGCTCTCCCACGTCAGTTGAGGGCATACTAACGGGAATTGCTCAGGGCCTTTCATTCCTGGGGGTTCCCGCCGTCGCGTTTACCTACACCGCCCTCCTGCTCACCGGGATGAGAAACGGACGTGCCGTTAGGCTCATGCTGATGTCGCTCTCCGTGTACCTCGCCATGGCCATGTTCACCTCACCCGCACCCTGCATTCACACGGTGATTGTCAAGGCATTGTATCTCATCGGGGCATTCTCAGGTGCCCTCGTGGGGATTAAGGTCCTTATCAAACTCGGCAACACGCGTCTGCTTCCCCCACTCTACGGGGGGCTGGCGGTTTTGATGGGCGTACTGCTGATAGCTGGTGCCGTTTAGGAGGTGGAACCTTGAAGGCGGTTATACTTGCGGCTGGACGGGGAGAACGGTTGAGGCCCCTGACGGATGACCGGCCGAAGGTTGTTCTAAAGGTGGCCAACAGGCCCCTCGTGGAGTACCTGCTCGAGCATATGGAACCGTTCGCGGACGGCTACGTGTTTGTGGTCAGGTACGAGAAGGAGAAGATAATGGAGACCATAGGCGATGAGTTTAGGGGTAAACCCGTAAGCTACGTTGAACAGCTGAGGGGAGAGGGCACCGCGAAGGCGGTTGAGTCTGCTAAGGCGCTGGTTGACGGCAGCTTCATCGTCTCAAACGGCGACGTTTACGTGGACAGAGAAGGGGTGGAGAGGCTCGTGACGTCTTTTAGAGCAGAGAATGCTGACGCGGCTCTTCTCGTCAAGGAGGTGGACGACGTAAGTCAGTACGGGAGCGTCATCGTGGAGAACGGAAGGGTGCTCGGTATCGAGGAGAAGAGCAGGTCAGGAAGAGGGTACGCGAACCTCGGGCTCTACGCGTTTAAATCGTCCGTCTTCGGGTTTATATCCAGACTCAAAAAGAGCGCAAGGGGGGAGTACGAGCTAACCGACGCCATAAACCTGATGATCTCAAACGGGTTGCGGGTTGCAGCGGTTCCCTACGATGGCTACTGGAGGGACGTCGGAAGGCCCTGGGATCTGCTGGAGCTGAACGAGTACATCCTCGGGAAGGAGCTGAGGCACGACGTTCGCGGCAGGGTGGAGGAGGGCGCCACCATCATACCCCCCGTTGAGATTGGAGAGGGGACAGTCGTGAGGAGCGGTTCCTACATAGTGGGTCCTGTGAAGATCGGAAAGGGGTGCATCATAGGCCCCAACTGCTTCATAAGGCCGCACACGAGCATCGGCGACAACTGCCACATCGGCAACGCGGTTGAGGTGAAGAACTCGATAATAATGGATCACTCGAACGCTCCCCATCTCAACTACGTCGGCGACTCGATAATCGGCGAGAACACGAACCTCGGGGCCGGGACGATAACCGCCAACCTGAGGCACGACAGGGGCAACGTCAGGGTCGAGATAAAGGGGAAGCTTGAGGACAGCGGCAGGCACAAGCTCGGCGCCATAATCGGCCACAACGTCAAGGTTGGGATAAACGTCAGCATATACCCGGGCAGAAAGATCGGCAGCGATTCCTTCATAGGCCCCGCCGTCGTCGTGGATGACAACATCCAGAGGGGCAGCGTTGTGGTGGTGAAACAGGAGAAGAGGGTTGAGCGCAGGGTTCAGCGTAATACGTAACGGCGTTGCGGTGTGGCATTCGCTCATTCACTGCTGCTCGAACGATTCCCTTATGAACTCCAGTGCCTCCTCGCTCAGCTCCCCTTCCCTTACCTCGCTTCCAAACCTGTTGTATATCTTCCTGTCCTTGAAGTTTATTTCGAACACCTCGTACTCCTCCACGCTGTTGTCGTAGCTCTTTATACCGTGTCCCCTGAGGTGCGTTTCAACGTCGTCGAGATCGACGTACCTGCCGCAGTGTTCACACCTGTAGAACTGCCAGAAAACGTAGTCCTGTCCCGCTATCTCCCCCTTCTTTATGTGCTCTATGAGCCTGTCGCCGAGGTACTCGTACAGATCCTCCTGAACGAGCTTTCCGTCTTCTTCGTTTACCTTGAAGCCCCTCCAGACGATGTGATCGTTTATGTCGCTGAGGGTGGAGTTCACGTACCTGTAGGTCATTATAAACGAACCGTGCTTTATGCTGAACACCCCTCTGTCGCCGACCGCGATGATCTTGATGGCGTCGCTGTCCGTCATCTTTCTGGCCTTTTCCTCGGCCTCCTTCTCATCTCCCGCGGTTGTTACGACGACCTTCATCCCGCTCTTCTTGTGCACTCCCTTTATCTCATCATCCTGGATCTCCCAGTGGTAGTCATCGAGATAGCGGATCCTTGAGTAGACGATCTTCAGGCGCTTGTCCAGCTCTTCGTACCTCATGGAGTTCCACCTATATGGGAGTCAGGGAAGCATTTAATAAGTTTGTGCGAAAAAATTTAAAAACATGGTTTCACCTGCCGAACCGTCTCTGCCTTCTCTGATACTCCCGTATTATCCTGAGGTAATCTATCTTCCTGAATTCAGGGAAGTACACGTCGACAAAGAACAGCTCGCTGTAGGCTATCTGGTAGAGCAGGAAGTTGCTTATCCTGACCTCCCCGCCGGTTCTTATGACTATGTCCGGATCGGGCATGTCGGGGTAGTAGAGGTACCTCTTTATGAGTTCCTCATCCACGTCCTCCTTCCGCAGCTTACCTGCGAGCACGTCGTCTATCATGTCCTTGACGGCATCCACGATCTCACCCCTGCCCCCGTACGCGAGGGCTATGTTGAGGACGTAGTTGCTGTAGTTCCTCGTTGCCTCCTCGGCCTTTTCCGCAGCTCTCCGGACGTTGTCCGGGAGGAGATCTTTTCGGCCGATTACGTTGACCCTCATGCCGTATCTGTGCACCTTCTCGTTGTCCAGTATCTCCAGGAACTTCCTCTCGAAGAGGTTCATGAGCGCGTTTACCTCTTCCTTCCGCCTGCCGAAGTTCTCTGTTGAGAACGCGTAGACGGTGAGGGTCTTTATGCCGAGCTCCCGATTCCACTCGAGTATCTCCTCCAGCTTCTGAGAGCCGAAGAGATGCCCGTACCAGGGTGGTTTCTCAAACTTCTTTGCCCATCTCCTGTTCCCGTCCATTATTATGGCGACGTGCCTTGGAATCCTGTCGGGATTCGCCCTAACCTTCTCGAGGAGGTACCTCTCGTAGAGGTCGTACACGGGTCTGAACAGCACGTGTGGAACCTTTGAGATGAGTCTGTAAAGCATCGGATACTCCACCCTTCGGGCTTTACGGCCGCGGCCGACCGCGAACGCACATGAGATCGAGCTCGGGCCTGAGGAAGCGTCGGTATGGGAGCAGAGGTGAGACCCACAAAATCAAAGGTCCCTCCTCACGGTTCTGCCGCCCCTGTGCATCTTAGCCAGCTCCATGTAGATCTCCGCGTTCTTCCTGGTCCACTCTATCTCCTCCTCAGTGAGCTCCCTAACGGGCTTCGCCGGAACCCCCAAAACGAGCGAATAATCGGGTATCTCCTTCCCTCCCGTGACGACAGCTCCCGCGCCTATTATAACGTGGTTACCGACCTTCGCCTTGTCGAGGACTATGGCCCCCATCCCGACTATGACGTAGTCTCCTATCTCCGCCCCGTGCACCACGGCGTTGTGGCCTATGGTGACGTACTTCCCTATGGTCGTCGGGGCGCCGTGGGATGTGTGCACGCTGACGTTGTCCTGAACGTTCGAGCAGCACCCGACGTATATCCTCTCCACGTCTCCCCTGAGGACCGCCGATGGCCAGACACTCGTGTTCTCCTCGAGCACCACGTTGCCTATTATTGAAGCCGACTCGTCTATGAACAGGGGTTTGTTTATAACGGGCCTCATGCCCTTGAGTTCGTATATCATCATCAACCACCGGCATCATATACGTGGGCAACTTATAAATATGCCCTGCCCCAAGGATCCTGGGGGACACCATGAGCTACGGTAGGGGAGCGAGTGCGGAGAGGGAGCTTATAAAGATGCTTGAGCGGGCGGGCTTTGCCGTCGTCAGATCCGCAGGCAGCAAGAAGGTTGACGTGGTAGCGGGCAACGGTGACATCTGTCTGTGCATAGAGGTGAAGAGCACTAAGGGGGACAAGCTCTACTTCAGACTGGAGGACATGGACAAACTCCTCGACTTCTCCGAGCGATTCGGATGCACCCCCGTTATAGCCGTCAAGTTCGTCGGAAGGGGATGGCGGTTCTACAGACCATCCGACCTCGAGCGCAGCGGTATGAGCTACCCCGTGACCGCCAAGTACGGCAGGTCCTTTCACGAGATAACCGGAAGACAGGTAAACCTTCTGGAGGTCCTTGGAAATGCGGAGTAGCGACATCATCGCGCCTCTAACTGTTCTGTTAGCGCTCATCTACCTCTGCGGTCCGCTGGCCCTTCATAGCGTGGCGGCCCTTGAGGCGTCCCCCGGATCAGGACTCAAGGTCGTTCCCCTGAACTCCACATTCAACGTAACCCCCGGCAGCTCCTTCACCGTTCCCATAAAGGTAATCAACGGCGGCAACTCAACCATCAGGAACCTGACGATATCCATGCCGTACCTCCAGGGCGTCATCATGGCTGGATGGGAGAACGTGTCGCTGAACCTCCCTCCCGGAACCAGCAGAGTCATAAGGTTTCCGGTAAGGGTTCTGCAGGATGCCCCTGCGGGCCTCTACAACGTGACCGTGGCGGTTAAGACCGGCAACCTGACGTCAGTTTTCACAGTGCACGTTCGCGTGGCCTTAATTCCTCTCTACTCCATGAACGTGACCGTTGGAAGGAGGTACCACGTGGGACAGAACGTGACGCTGAGGTTTCTGATAACATCGAAAGCGAACGGGGTTCTGAGGGGCCCCGTGTGGATGAGGGTATACCGGAACGGTAAGCAGATCCACAGTCAGTTCAGCGTGGTTTTCCTCAACCCGGGTGAATCGTGGGTTTACAACTACACCCTGGTGGATCCTCCCCTCGGCAACTACACGGCCGTTATGGTGGCCAACCTGTCGGGAAAGCGCCTCACGATCGAGAGATCATTTCTGGTCTTCAGACGAAGCTTCACCATCGATGCATGGTTTGCAAACGGGTACATCCACGTTGAGGTAAAGCTGACGAATGGAACCCCCCTCAGCGGATTGACGGTCAGGGTCAACTCCATGAAGTTCAGAACGGACGAGAAGGGTGAGGTGAGGGTTCCTGTTGACAGACCGGGCATCTACGTTGTGTCCGCCGGACTGGATGGGGTGAACAAGAGCGTGGACGTGTACGTCAGGAGCCTCGTGCTCAGCACCGCACTTGAGGGCGACGACCTGATCCTAACGGTCCTTTCCTCTACAGGAGTTCCGGTCCCCAACGCGAGCGTCGCGGTGTCCGGGCCTAAGGGCTCCTTCTCAGGAAGGACGGGTAGCGATGGAACTGTTACAGTTCCCCTGTCAACGGTCGGCAGGGGGGTTCTCCTGATAGACGTCAGCGACCCGAGGTACCTTGGCCTCACAAAGATGATACACGTTCCCGTCATTTCCTCATCTTCCACGTCCGCAGCGTCCACGTCTACCTCCCCAACTACCTCCTCACCGGCTTCCTCCGGGACTTCATCTCCCGCCCAATCCTCCTCGGGATCAGGCACATCAGCCAGCACCCGGGGCGGCAAGTCGAGTACGGGAACGGGGACCGGCACAGCCCCCTCAGCCCGGACCTCGGGCATCATATGGATCATCCCGGGCGTAGCCGTTCTGCTGTTCTCCCTGACGGCGTACGTGGCATTTCTGAGGCCGCAGGTGGTGGAGGATGAGCTCAAGAGCTACTACTTCGTTAAGGTCAGGGCGCCGCGCTTCCGGCACCTGAAGAACTTCAGGTTTGAGAAGCCCATGAACGCCGTCGAGGTGCGGTCCACCAAGGGGAGGGCGAGAATAGAGGGCAACAGGGTCGTGTGGGAGATAGACGATCTGGCCCCGGGGGAGGAGGCCATACTGCAGGTCATACTCGGCTGACCTAAAGCCTTAAATACACAGCGGATTTACTGGGGATGTACCTCTTGGAGGTGATTGAGTTGGTGGATCTGGAGTTGCTGAAGAAGATTGTGGAAGCACCTGGTGTAAGTGGATACGAGTTTCTGGGAATAAGGGGTGTCGTCGAGGATCTTCTCAAAGAGACCGCGGATGAAGTAAGGGTGGACAGGCTTGGAAACGTTATAGGTCACTTCAAGGGTTCAGGGCCCAAGGTGATGCTGGCGTCCCACATGGACAAGATAGGCGTAATGGTCAACCACATAGACAAGGACGGTTACCTCCACCTCGTTCGTGTCGGTGGTGTTGACCCGAGGACCCTCGTTGCTCAGAGGATTCGCTTCTTCACGGACAAGGGCGAGAAGTACGGAGTGGTGGGACACATACCCCCGCACCTCCAGAAGAAGGCCGAGGACAGAAAGAAGGCCGCCGACTGGGACACCATAGTCGTTGACGTTGGAGCGGACAGCAAGGAAGAGGCCGAGGAGATGGGGTTCAGGGTTGGAACCATAGGAGAGTTCGCCCCGGCGTTCGTACAGCTCACCGAGACCAGGGTTGCCACACCGTACCTCGACGATCGCGTCTGCCTCTACGCCCTGATAGAGGCCGCCAGAAACCTCGGAGAGCACGAGACTGACGTGTACGTCGTTGGATCCGTTCAGGAGGAGGTCGGTCTCAGGGGAGCCAAGGTGGCGAGCTACGCCATAGACCCTG
>JAADEC010000043.1 GCA_013153595.1 Thermococci archaeon
GTCTACACGACGGACAAGAGGCTGATCGGGACTGTGGAAGAGGAGTTCGCCGAGAGGCTGATGCCGGGTGACGTTTTCGTCCTCTCCGGAAGGACTTACGAGTTCGTTAGGAGCAGGGGAAACAAGATATACGTGATCCCGCGTGAGGGGGCGAAACCGACCATTCCCGCCTGGTTCTCCGAGATGCTTCCGCTCAGCTTCGACCTCGCTCTCGACGTACAGCGGTTCAGGGGGGAGGTCAAGAGGCTCCTGAGGAGAAGGGACGCCGTAAGGCTGCTCATGAGGAGGTACGGGATGGATGAGAGGGCCGCAAGGGCCGTAATAGCGTACTTCCGCGAGCAGGCGAGGTACTCGGTCATACCCGACGATGAAACGGTTTTGGTTGAGTTCGTTCCGGGGAGGAGAAACCGCTACTTCTTCCACACCCTGATAGGGAGAAGGGCGAACGACGCTTTGAGCAGGGCTTTCGCCTACATGGTGAGCAGGAGGAAGAACTGCAACGTCGGCGTTGCCATAAACGACAACGGCTTCGCGCTTCTCCTTCCACCCGAGATCGAGCTGGGTGAGGAGGAGGTGAGGAACCTCTTCATGGTGGAGAACCTGAGGGAGACGCTGAAGAGAGCCCTCGACAACACTGAGCTGCTTAAGAGACGTTTCAGGCACGTTGCCAACCGCGGACTGCTCATACTCAGGAGATACATCGGAAGGAGCAAACGGCTTGGAAGACAGCAGATGATGGCGGTTTCGCTCCTGAAGCTCCTGAAGGAGGAGCAGCCGGACTTCCCTCTCCTGAAGGAGGTCTACCGCGAGATCATGGAGGACAAGATGGACGTTGAGAGCGCGGAGCTCTTCCTCACCTGGGTTCGGGAAGGGAAGTTGAGGGTGGAGTTCATGCGGCACGACGTTCCGAGCCCCTTCGCGTTCAACCTCGAAGCCATCGGCTCGAGCGACGTGGTTCTGATGGAGGACAGGAGGGAGCTGATAAAGCAGCTCCACAGGAAGATAATGGAAATAATACGGAACAGAAACATGGATAAGGCGAAAGAAAAGGGAGATCAGACTGACTCGCCGGTGAGCCTCTCGTAGAGCCTCTCATAGGCCGAGATGAGGTCGCCCTTATCGAAGCGGAAGACGTCCTTATCGAGGCTTTCCTTAGTCTCCGCATCCCAGAAGCGGCAGGTGTCCGGGCTTATCTCATCCCCCAGCACGATCTCTCCCCTTCCGTTCTTTCCAAACTCAAGCTTGAAATCCACGAGGATTATCCCGCGCTCCCTGAAGTACTCCCTCAGTATCTCGTTCACCTTCAGCGCTATGCTTTCCATCTCCCTGAGCTCGTCCTCGCTTATCCCGAGGATTCTGGCGTGGTAGTGGTTTATCATGGGATCGTGGAGGGCGTCATCCTTGTAGTAGAGCTCAACTATGGGCTCGGGGAGCTCGGTTCCCTCCTCGAGCGGGAGGCGCTTCTTCAGGCTACCGGCCACGACGTTCCTGACGACGACCTCGAGCGGGTACATCTCCAGCCGCTCCGCTATGAGCCGGTTATCCCCTGCGACGCCTATGAAGTGCGTTTTGACACCCCTCTCCTCGAGAACCCTGAAGAGAACGGCGCTTATCTGAGCGTTAAGCCATCCCTTCCCCTTGAACTGGGCTTTCTTCTTCCCGTCAAAAGCCGTCGCATCGTCCTTAAACTCCAGTATAACCTTTGTGTCGTCTATCGGAATGACCTTCTTGGCCTTACCCTCGTAGACCTCCATTTGAATCACCATGTTCGTGTAAATCACACCAGTTTTTAAGGCTTGTTTTATCATCAACCAGGCAAAAAATGGGCAAAGCTTTTAAGCTCGATCTCGACCTCATCCCGGGCGAGTTGGAATCATGAGGGAGAAGTGCGGGATCTTCGCTGCTGTAACAGAGAACGCCCCCAGAAAAGCCTACTACGCCCTCCTGGCCCTCCAGCACCGCGGACAGGAGAGCGCTGGCATAAGCCTGTGGAAGCACAGGATCAGGACGATAGCAGGCAGGGGGCTCGTATCGGACGTCTTTAAGGATGCCGGAATAGCGCGCATGCGGTCGAACACTGTCATAGCTCACGTCAGGTACTCCACATCAGGCTCACCGATCGAGATCCAGCCCCTTGAGACCGAATGCTGTGGAAAGAGGATAGCGGTGGCTCACAACGGAACACTGACCAATTTTCAGCCGCTCAGGGAGAAGTACGAGATGCTCGGTGTCAGGTTCCTGCACTCCGTTGACTCCGAACTTCTGGGCATCTCCTTCCTCTGGCATCTTCGCGAGACGGGTGACGAGTTCAGGGCCATGGAGGCAGTTTTCCGTGAGATTCGGGGGGCCTACTCGGTGGCCCTTCTCTTCGACGGAAGGGTGCTCGTCGCGAGGGATCCCGTTGGATTTCGGCCCCTGAGCTACGGACGGGGGGACGGTCACTACTTCGCGAGCGAGGATTCAGCCCTGAGGCTGTTCGTCGATGACGTCAGGGACGTGAGGCCAGGGGAGGTCTTCCTGGTCTCGGAGGATCGGGAAGACGTGGAGAGCAGGGTCCTCGTAAATGAGAACCATCACCACTGCGTCTTTGAGTACATATACTTCGCCCGGCCTGACAGCGTTCTGGACGGAACGAGCGTCTATTCAGCCCGCGTCAGGATGGGGAGGGAGCTGGCGCGGGAGAGTCCGGCCAGGGGAGATCTCGTCATAGCGGTGCCTGACTCGGGAAGGGCCGCTGCCCTCGGGTTCTCACAGGAGAGCGGCATTCCCTACGCCGAGGGGCTCATAAAGAACAGGTACATAGGGAGGACATTCATAACTCCCGGCCAGTTCTACAGGGAGCTTAAGGTCAAGCTCAAGCTTTCGCCTGTCAGGGAGGTCATAAACGGGAGACGCATCGTTCTCGTCGATGATTCGATAGTGAGGGGAACCACCATGAGGAGGATCGTGGCCATGCTCAGAAAGGCAGGAGCCAAGGAAGTTCACGTCAGAATCGCCTCACCGCCGATAAGGTATCCCTGCTACATGGGGATAGACATACCAACGAGACACGAGCTGATAGCGGCCTTTGGCGGAGTTGAAAACGTTAGGAGGGTCATAGGAGCGGACAGCTTAGCCTACCTGAGCGTTGAAGGGCTTAGGCGGGCGGTGGGAAGGAAAGACCTCTGCATGGCCTGTCTAACGGGGGAGTACCCCGAGTGGGCCTTCAGGTTCTGACTCGCTCCGCCCCGCTGGATCCGGATCCCTCTGGCCTCCGTTTGCACACCCTCACCCTGCACGCCGAGAACTTGAACTCAGGGGTTCCTGCCCGGTTCAGGGCCGAACTCGTCAGTCTGTTGACTCCTCCGTGGAAGGGAACAACCACCACCCCCTCGGGAGCACCGCCGAGCCTTACGCGTATTCTCATCCGTCCGCGTCTCGTCTCAAGTTCAACGAAATCACCGCCTTCTACTCCAAGCCGCTCCGCGTCCCGCTCGTTAATCATCGCCGCTGGCTCGCCCATCAGCCTCACGAGGGATGGACTCCTCAGCGTCATCTCGCCCGTGTTGTAGTAGGCCATCAGCCGAACCGTGGTCAGGACGAACGGGAACTCATCGTCAGGTGTCTCCCATGGCGGGATCTGCTCGACTGCCGTCAGATGGGCCTTTCCATCCGGCGTTGCAAACCCCCAAGTGTGAAGCCGCTTCCTCGGAAGGAACAGACCGCTTCCTGTCTTGAGCTCCTCGACGGTTCTTTCCTCAAGCTCAGGAAACAGACGAAGGTACTCGGCGGTTATCTCCTCGACGGAGCGGTAATCAAAGCCAGGGAGGTTGAGGGATCTTCCAAGAGCGACCAGAATTTCCCAGTCGGGTTTGGAGTCTGCGTACGGTTCGCAGACCTTGTGGCTCCACTGTATCCTTCTCTCGCTGTTCATGTAGCTGCCGCCCTTCTCGCAGAACGCACTTGCAGGAAGGACGTAGTGAGCGTATCGGGCCGTCCTCGTCAGGAACAGATCCTGAACGACGAGCAGCTCAAGCTTCCTGAGGCTCCTCACGACCCTCGATGAGTCTGCCTCGCTCACCGCAGGGTTCTCACCAACGACGTAGAGGGCCCTGACGTCTCCCCGCTCAATCGCCTCCCAGAGCTCGCTCAGGTAGAGGCCGCGCTCCGTCGGCAGGTCCCTGACACCCCAGAGTGAAGCAACGCGTTTTCGAAACCGCTCGTCATCCACCGGGACGTAGCCCGGCAGGAACTCGCTCAGGGCCCCCATATAAGCGGCTCCCTGAACGTTGTTCTGCCCGCGCATGGGGTAGAGCCCGCCCCTCTCCCCGATGTAGCCGAGGAGGAGTGCGAGGTTTATAATGGCCAAAACGCCTTCAACTCCCGACACGTGCTGCGTTAGACCCATACCCCACATAACAGCACCGCTACCTGCAGAGGCGAAGGCCCTCGCAACCTTCCGTATGATACCCGCGGGGACCCCAGTCACGGTCTCGGCGTGCTCGGGAGTGTACTTCATGACCGTCATCCTGAGTTCGGAGAAGCCGCTGGTTCTGGATTTCACGAACTCCTCATCGTAGAGCTCCTCCGAGATGATCACGTTGGCAATCGAGTTGGCGAGGGTCACGTCGGTTCCGGGTTTCAGAACGATTCCGTAGTCTGCCAGCTTCATGCTCCTCGTTTCCCTGATGTCCACGACGATGAGCCTGGCTCCGTTCCTCTTAGCCCTCAGCAGGTAGTCCACCATGACGGGGTGGGTCTCGGCGGGGTTGTAGCCCCATATCAGTATCGCACCGAAGTTCTCGATATCCCCGTAGGGGTTCGTCTGTGCCCCGCTTCCCAGTGCCAGCTTTAGCGCGTGGACGCTGGCCTCGTGACAGAGGCGGGCGCAGTTGTCTATGTTGTTGGTGCCGAACAGTCTCGCCATCTTCTGAAGGAGGTAGTTCTCCTCGTTGCTCACCTTGGAGGATGCCACGAATGCAACGGCATCTGGGCCGTAGAGTTCCCGTATCTCAAGCAGCTTCCTGGATATCTCCCCCACGGCTGTGCCCCAGCTCACGGGCCTGAAAACTCCCCCGTCACGCTTTAGGGGTCTCTTCAACCTGTCGCGCGAGGACACGATCTCCATGGCGTGGAACCCTTTGGGGCACAGCTTCCCCCTGTTG
>JAADEC010000075.1 GCA_013153595.1 Thermococci archaeon
CGGAGCCCCTCACGCCTTAAAGCCTCCACCGTCTCCTTTATCTCATCCGGCGTCATGTTGTCGAGCATCACCACGTCAGCCCCTGCCCTCGCCGCTTTGATGGCGTCCTCAAGACTCTCCACCTCAACCTCGACGACCTTGTAAAAGCTGAAGGCTTTGGCGCGTCTTATCGCCTCCTCAAGCGGGACCAGAGCCAGGTGGTTGTCCTTTATGAGTACCGCGTCGCTCAGCGAGAAGCGGTGGGGCTCGGCTCCCCCTATGATCAGGGCCCTCTTGTCTATGGATCTGAGCAGACTCTTCCTGGTCCCCGCCACCCGGACCTTCGGGTTTACCGCCCTAACCCTCTCCACGAGCCGTCTGGCTTCAGTAGCTATCCCGCTCATCCTCCCGATGATGTTCAGGGCCGTGCGCTCCACGAGGAGTATCGAGCGGGCGTCGCCCTCAAGCTCAAGGATTACGTCCCCATTACTGACGGCATCTCCATCTCGTTTTCTAACCTTCACCGCAACCCCGAAGTGCTCGAAGAGGGCCTTAGCTTCCTCAACGCCCGCTATAATCCCGTCCTGCTTTGCAATGATAACCGCCTTAGCTTCGGTGCCCGCGGGAATAACCGCCTCGCTCGTAACGTCTCCGAAGGGCGTGTCCTCCTCGAGGAGGCGAAGGAGGTATGAGAGCGACACCATATCAGCTCATCTCCAGCATCCGTTCTATGGCCTTTCTCGCCTTTTCCGCTATCGGCTCGGGAACCTCGACCCTGTACTTCATGTCCCTGAGGGACTCGTAGACGCTCCGGAGCGTTACCGCCTTCATGCCAACGCAGACCGCGTCCTCCCTCGCGGGGTGGAACTTGATGTTGGGATAGAGCTTCTGAAGGCGGTAGACCATCTCCCTCTCCGTGAAGACCACCCATTCGTCGTGCTCGGGCGCGTGCCGTATCATCCCGCCGGTTGAGGCTATGAGATCGGCCCTCTCCTGAACCTCCGGCTCGCACTCGGGGTGGACCATGAGCCTGGCGTTTGGATGGAGCTCCCTCGCCCTTTCAACGTCCTCCACCGTGAACTTCCTGTGGACGTAGCAGTGGCCGTCCGGTGGAACCGGGATCACCTTCTTACCCGTCATCCTCGCCACGTAGCTCGCTAAGTTCCTGTCCGGGCCGAAGATCACAACGTCCGAATCGAGCTTCTCAACGATTTTAACGGCGTTCGCCGATGTAACGGTAACGTCGGCAAGGGCCTTGGTATCGGCCGTCGTGTTGACGTAGAGAACCACAGGGGCGTCCGGATACTTCCTTTTGGCCTCAAGTATGTGCTCGACCCTGAGCATGTTGGCCATCGCGCATGTGGCGTTCCGAACGGGGATGAGAACCGTCTTCTCTGGGTTGAGGATCTTGGCGGTCTCTGCCATGAAGTCGACGCCGGCGAAGACTATAACATCCGCGTCTGTCTTGACCGCCTTCCTCGCCAGTTCCAAGCTATCACCAAGAAGATCGGCAACGTCCTGAACCTCGGGAGGCTGGTAGTTGTGGGCCATTATTACAGCGTTCCTCTCCTCCTTTAACCTCTCAATCTTCTCAAACAGTTCGTCCATGTTGCTCCCCTTATGGAGTACGTTCTCGGATTAAAAGGGTTTTTGAGGTCAGCCTCCAAGCGCCAAGAAGATGTAGATCACCCCGAGGGCATAGAACAGTGCTCCCGGGAGTGCAAGCCGTCGGTAAACGTTCCCGAGATCCGCTCCGTAGTAGTCGGCCGAGAATATCAGGCACAGGTGAACTGGACTGAACAGCATGCCCATGTACCCGCTGAGGTACGCAAGGGCCACGTCTCCAAACCCGTGAAAGAACGGCAGCAAAAGCGGGAACGTCATGCCGACGTAGGCGAAGCTTATACCCGTCATGAGGCCGACGATGAATGGCGTCAGGATAAGGACGGCAAGCACGGGGGCGTGCACTCTGAGGAGGGTGCCCGGCAGGGATTCAACCACACCTGTCATCGTGAGGACGTACTTGAAGTACATAACTGACACCATCAGAAAGAGTATCTTGGGCTGCAGGGCGTCGACGGCTACCTTCTTCAGGCTTACATCGCGCAGGTGAGGCAGCAGCGCTGATACGAACCCTATCATCGCTCCTATGACCATGTCAACGCCCAGAACGACTGACGTGAGAACTATGAGGATTATGGGGTACGTGCTCCTCAGCAGCAGTTTGAGCCCTCCCCCTATGTCGCGGGTCCGCGGATCATCGACGGGAAGGGGCCTTATCATGAGAAAGTAGCCCAGAAGCAACATGATTACGGTCAGCGGAAACATCTTAACGGTTATCTCCTTCACGGAGATTCCGAGAATGACGGAGGCGATAACTATCGCCTGATACATTGGCATGGAGTTCTCCCACACGTGTCTGAACCAGTAGTTGATCAGGGTTCTATCCCCTGGCGATAGGTCCAGTTCATCGGCCGACGCCTCTATCATCGGAGCCGACACGAGGGCCCCGGCCGGCATCGGCATCAGACCTATGAGTGCGGGCAGCACGGCGAGGGAGTACTTCATACTCGGGAAGAGCTCACGTGCAGCTTTCTCCATGCTCTTGAGGTATCCCGTCTGAGAGAACACTGAGGTCAGGCCGAGTATGGAGGATATTATCAGCAGAAGCCTCACGGTTCCCCACGAAGTCGTGGACGAGTACAGCCCCCTCAGCATGGCGGAGGGGGAGGCTCCAAAAAGGGCCGCCAGTACTACAGACCCCGCGAATATCGAGACGCCGACGTTCACCTTCCGCCATATGAGCAGTATGATGACGCTGAACGAGACCAGCAGGTACACAACGTCCAATCATTTCACCGGATGTTGCGGGGGTTCGATGACGATTTAAATGTTTCGGTCAGAGCCTACACACTCCGCTGAAGAAGCTCGGCCTCTCAAACTCCTTCCTCGTGAACGGAAAATCCTCCCTATAGTGGGCCCCCCTGCTCTCTTCCCGCGCAAGAGCACATTCAAGGACACCTCTGGCGAGCAGCTTGAGCCTCGGGTCGGCCTTCACCTCCTCCAGCTCCCTGAGACCCTTCTTCAATCCCCGGGCACTCCTCATTATGCCCGCCCTCCTCCAGAGGATCTCCTTGATGGCTTCAACGTCTCCGGGCTCATAGCCGTGGTGGCGGGGTTCCTTCACCCCCCTGCACTTCGGTCTGTCGCGCGTCACTGTTCGGGCCACCTCAAGACCGGACACGAGACATTCAAGGAGGGAGTTGCTGGCGAGTCTGTTGGCACCGTGGAAGCCGTTACAGGCCGCCTCGCCCACCGCATACAGGTTTCTCAGACCCGTACGGTACCATCTATCGACGGATATACCCCCCATGGTGTAATGGGCAATCGGCTGGACTGGGATGGGATCCCTGTATGGATTCAGGTTCTCCCTCATCAGAAACGCGTATATCTGAGGGAACCTGACCTTGAAGTCCTCTATGCCTGTGGCGTCGAGGAAGACCCGTTTCCCCAGCATCATCTGCTCGTAGATCGCTCTGGAGACGACGTCGCGGGTCGAAAGCTCATTGACAAAGCGCTCCCCATCCTCGTTTATCAGCTTTGCCCCTGCCCCCCTGACAGCCTCACTTATCAGGAAGACGCCGTTTTTCCCCACGTACCCCGTCGGGTGGAACTGAACGAACTCCAAATCGCGGGCGGGAGCCCCCTTCATGAGTGCATCACCGATCAGGAGTCCGGTGTTCGATGGGGAACCTGCCGTAAACTTGAAGAGGCCGGAGTACCCTCCTGAAGCCAGAACCACCGCATCGAACCGCAGGAACTCGTCGTCCACAAAGACACCGTAGACCTTTCCTCCCTTTGCGGCCAGTTCATCCACGGTTCCCCTCATGAAATTTACCCCGAGTTCCCTGGCCCTCATGTAGAGAAGCCTCGTGACGTGCTTCCCTGTCTCGTTCCTTATCGTGAAAACCCTGGGATAGGAGTGGCCTCCCTCGAGCTCCTCCCCCCTGAACTTAAGGCCGAGGGATATGAGGAAGTCATGGGCCTCACTCGCCTTGCTGAGAACGAACCAGACGGTTTCACGGTCGTTGAGGTACTTCCCCGCCCTCACGGTGTCCACGAAGTGAGCCTCAATGGAGTCCCCCTCAAGTATCGGAAAGGCCACACCCGCCTGGGCGAGGTAGGAGTTGCTTGAGTTTATACCCGGTCCTATCACGGTTACGTCAAAACCCCTCTTGGCGAGGGAGATCGACGCCGTAATGCCCGCTATCCCTGTGCCCACCACCCCTATCTTCATAGGCTCACCCCAGCGGGTAGTTCGGGGCCTCGTTCGTTATCAGAACCTCATGGGGGTGGCTCTCCCGACGGCCCGCATCGGTTATAACAACGAACCTGCCCTTCCTCTTGAGTTCCTCAACGTTTTTAGCGCCTACGTAGCCCATACCGGAGCGGAGACCTCCAACGAGCTGATAGATAACGTCTCCAACGGGGCCTTTGTACGGCACCACACCCTCAACGCCTTCGGGAACGAACTTTCCGGTTTTTAGATGGCCCTGGAAGTACCGGTCGGCGCTGCCCTTCATCATCGCACCCAGAGAGCCCATACCCCTGTACTGCTTGTACCGTCTTCCGTTAATCACGACCTCCTCACCTGGAGCCTCTTTGGTCCCGGCCAGCAGGGAGCCAAGCATAACCGCGTCCGCGCCTACCGCTATGGCCTTGACTATGTCCCCGGAGTAGCGTATCCCTCCGTCCGCTATGACCCCCATACCGTACTCCTGAGCCCTGTCGGCGACCGTTGCCACCGCGGTGATCTGGGGAACCCCCACGCCAGCCACGATGCGCGTGGTGCATATGCTCCCTGGTCCGATCCCAACCTTAACGGCATCGGCGAAGCTGAGGTCATCCACCGCATCGGGGTTGGCCACGTTGCCAACGATCAGCTCAACACCGATCTCCTTCCTCATCTCCTTCACTGACTTTATCGCCTTTAGGTTATGGGCGTGAGCCGTATCAACTACTATCACGTCCGCTCCGGCATCTTCGAGAGCTCTGGCCCGTTCTATGTCAAATGGCCCGACCGCCGCACCCACGGGAAGGCCCCGCTCCT
>JAADEC010000024.1 GCA_013153595.1 Thermococci archaeon
CCGGCAAACCACCCCACAGGTTCACCTGGGAGGACGAGGAGAGCAAGAAAGTCGCGGAAATCCTCGAGGAGTTCGCGGAAAAGGCGCATGAGGTCCTTGAGAAGCATCCAGTCAACGAGAAGCGCAGGAAGGAAGGCAAGCCGCCCGCCAACTATCTGCTCATCCGCGGCGCCGGAACCTACCCGGACATCCCGATGAAGTTCACCGAGCAGTGGAAGGTCAAGGCCGGAGCCGTCATAGCGGTCTCGCTCGTCAAGGGCGTTGCAAGGGCGATAGGCTTCGACGTTTACACGCCAGAGGGGGCAACCGGCGAGTACAACACCGATGAGATGGCCAAGGCCAGGAAGACCGTCGAACTGCTCAAGGAGTACGACTTCGTGTTCCTCCACTTCAAGCCGACCGATGCAGCGGGCCACGACAGCAACCCGAAGCTCAAGGCGGAGATGATTGAGAAGGCCGACAGGATGATCGGCTACATCATCGAGCACGTTGACCTTGAAGGGACAGTCATAGCGATAACCGGGGACCACAGCACGCCCTGCGAGGTCATGAACCACAGCGGGGACCCGGTCCCTGTTCTCATAGCCGGCGGTGGTGTCAGGCCGGACTACACCGAGAGCTTCGGCGAGCGCGAGTGCATGCGCGGCGGCCTCGGAAGGATTAAGGGCCACGACATAGTGCCCGTGATGATGGACCTCATGAACAGGAGCGAGAAGTTCGGGGCTTGACCCCGTATGGACCGCATTCGTGAGTAGGGGACCTCGGTTCCCCTCATGTTTCTTCCTCTCTTCTCATTCCCATGCCTCTCCAGCATCGTGCTCCACCGGTTCCCACATCCACATCGTTCTCCGCAAACTTTATAAACTCAAGATGCATATGTAATAATGAGATTGCACATGGAGGATTGATAAAGCATGAGAAAGAAAGTTTTGGGAATAGGTTTGCTGGTCCTGGCCGTCTTCGGGCTGGTGCTCGGAGGGGCTGCGGCCTACAGAGGGAGCCCCGGTCCCAACCCGAGTGCGTCCCGGGCCACCGACGTCGGGTACGGCGCGAACTACACGCAGCTCAGCGCGGATGAGCAGAACGGTCTGCTCTACATGGTGGAGGAGGAAAAGCTCGCAAGGGACGTCTACCTCGTACTCTACAATGAAACAGGCCTTCAGGTGTTCGGCAACATAGCCCAGAGCGAGCAGAGGCACATGGACGCCGTGCTCGGCCTCATCGAGAAGTACAACCTCACAGCCCCGGACACCCTCAACCAGGTCGGAGTCTTCCAGAACGAGGAGCTTCAGGCCCTCTACAACCAGCTCATCGAGATGGGGAGCAAGAACGTCACCAGTGCACTGAAGGTCGGCGCGCTGATAGAGGAAACCGACATAAAGGACCTTCAAGACTGGATGGCCAAGAGCAACAGCGCGGACATAAACAGCGTCTACGAGCATTTGATGGCGGGCAGCGAGAACCACCTCAGGGCCTTCACCAGGAACCTCGAAGCGTACGGCGTAACCTACACCCCGCAGGTGCTCAGTGAGGAGCAGTACAGCAAGATAATCAGTTCAACGAACGAAATGAAGAAAGGAAGCGAGAAATGCAGGGGCAGAGGAAAGGGAAACGGCATGAGGCAGGGACACAGGGCAGACCGGATGAAGATGAACCGCGGGAACGGCCACCACCCTGGAGCTGGAACTAAGAGTCAGGGCATGGAGAGGAGATCCCACGGAAGGAAGGGCTTCACAGGCAGGGGACACCACGGAGAGCCCAAGAAGCGCGGCAGCTGAAGCGTAGCTGAGATCAGGAAGCCGGGCGTCAGCCCGGCAGAAACTTCTACCTCTTTTTTGGGTGCGGAGAAATGCGCCTCCACACATTTGTCCAATCATCTTAGCGTGTAGACGGAAACTTTAAAAGGAGTTAAGCGGTTCTATTTATTAGGTGATGTTCCTGGTGCCTCTTCGGGATTTGAAGGTCATCGGCGATGACAGGGTATCCGCGGTTGGAATGGGCACCTGGGGTCTGGGCGGGTACGAAAGACCCGACCGCTCGCGCGATGGGGAGATCGTTGACGTCCTTCGCCACGGCATCAAGATCGGTCTGAACCTCATAGACACCGCCGAGTTCTACGGGGCCGGGCACAGCGAGGAACTCGTCGGAAGGGCGATAAGCGAGTTCGACAGGGAAGAGCTTTTCATAGTCAGCAAGGTGTGGCCGACCCACTTCGGCTATCGCAGTGCTAAGAAGGCCGCCAGAGCGAGCGCGAGAAGGCTCGGAACCTACGTGGATCTCTACCTCCTCCACTGGCCGGGCACGCACTGGAGGGAGATCGAGGAGACCCTTCATGCCCTCGAAGACCTCGTGGACGAGGGAATCATCAGGTACGTCGGCGTCAGCAACTTCGACACAGGACTTCTCAGGCGCTCCCAGGAGGCGATGAGGAGACACGAGATCGTTGCGAACGAGGTTAAGTACTCCCTCAGGGACAGATGGCCTGAGGACAGCGGCCTTCTCGACTACATGAAGAGGGAGAATATTGCGCTGATAGCCTACACCCCGCTGGAGAAGGGTTCCCTCGCGAGGAATCCATGCCTCTCTGAGATAGGAGGGAGGTACGGCAGAACCTCCGCCCAGGTCGCGCTCAACTACATGATATGGGAGGACAACGTCGTTGCAATACCCAAGGCCGGCAGGAAGGAGCACGTGGAAGAGAACGCCGGGGCGATGGGGTGGAGGTTGAGTTATGAGGATAGGGAAAAAGCAAGGAGGTGTGTGTGATGTACGGATACAAGAACAGGATAGCCCGTGTGAACCTGACCGAGGGGAGGGTTACCTACGAAGAGCTGCCCGACGGGGTTATAAGGCGCTTCATCGGTGGAAAGGGGCTCGGCTACTACCTGATTTACAGGGAGGTCCCGCCGGGAACCGATCCGCTCAGCCCTGCCAACAAGTTCGTCTTCGCCCCGGGAGGGCTGACGGGACTCATACCCGGCTCGAGCAAGGTCATAGCGGTGAGCAAGAGCCCAGAAACCCGGTTAATCAGCGACTCCAGCGGAGGGGACGCCTTCGGCCCGAAGCTCAAGGGGCACTTCGACGCGCTTATAATCGAAGGAAAGGCGGAGGAACCCGTTTACCTTCACGTCCACGACGGGGAGGTCGAGATCAGAGAGGCGAAGCATCTCTGGGGTAGGGGGAACTACGAAGTCGCCAAGGAGCTCTGGAAGGAGTATCCAAAGGCGAGCATGGCCCTCGTCGGGCCCGCCGGCGAGCGGCTCAGCAGGATAGCGAACGTCATCTACGACACCGAGCGCGCGAGCGGAAGGGGAGGTCTTGGGGCTGTCCTCGGCAGCAAGCGAGTCAAGGCGGTGGTCGTTGAACCCGGCGAGAAGCCAGGTGTCGCCGAACCCGAGGAGTTCAGGAAGATGTGGGACGAGTTCCACAGGTACTTCTCAACCGATCCGAAGTACGAGCGCCTGAGGACGTACGGGACGAGCGACGGGGTCAGAAGCTCGGCATCCGTTGGCATGAGCCCTGCCTACAACTTCTCGAGGCCGTACATCCCGGATGAGCTTGCGAGCAGGCTCGGCGGAGACGAGGTCAAGAAGTACGAGGTCGAGCCCGAGTGGTTCGTCCACGGCAAGAGCTGTCCGATTAAGTGCGCCCGCTACGTGGAGGTCGAGTACAGGGGCAGGAAAATCCGCGTTAAGCCCGAATACGAGAGCATCGCGATGCTCGGGGCGGCAACGGGCGTCTTCAACTTCCCTGCCGTTGCCTACTTCATCTGGCTCGTCAACAACGCGGGAATGGACAGCATAGCGACGGGAGCGACGATAGGCTGGTTCTTCGAGCTGGTCGAGAGGGGCCTCATAAGCGAGGATGAGATAGGCTTCCCGGTTAAGGGCTTCGGCGACGAGGAGGCAGAGGAGAAGCTCATCAGGCTGATGGCCGAGAGGAAGGGCATCGGAGCGATTTTAGCGGACGGTGTAAAGAGGGCCTGCGAGCGTCTGGGTAGGGGCTGCGAGTTCGCCGTGCACGTGAAGGGCATGGAAAGCCCCGCCTGGGACCCGCGCGGAAGGAGGACCTACGCGCTCAGCTACGCCACCGCTGACGTTGGAGCGAGCCACCTGAGGGGCTGGCCGAGGCCGCATCAATTGCCAAACCAGGGGCCGGCGAAGGAGCTCGTGCCGTCGATGATAAAGGGCAGGGACGAGAGCTACGTCACCGACATGCTCGGGACTTGCAAGTTCGTGTCCTACAAGATGGAGGACTTAGCCAAGTTCTACTCGCTCGCGACCGGCGAGGAGTGGACGGTCGAAGAGTTCAGGAGGATAGCTCAGGCGGTTGAGAGCATCGCGCGCATACACGACGCCCTCGACTGGGTCACGCCGCCGCTTGACGACACGATTCCACCGCGCTGGTGGGAGCCGGAACAGGAGGGCCCTGCTGAGGGCAACGCGGCCTTCATCGACCACAGCGACTTCCTTGAGGCCAGAAGGGAGTTTTACAGGCTGAGGGGCTGGCACGAGGAGCTCGGCGTCCCGCTACCCGAGACGATGGAGGAGCTCGGCTATCCTGAGTTCAAAGAAGATGCGAAAAGGGCCCTGGAAACGGTAAAGAAAAGGATGGAGGGTCCTCACGGAAGACCGTAGTCGAAGGAGTAATAGGGCCGCTGGAAGTTCTGTCTGAAGTAGAACACGTCCCTTTCCACTTTCTTTGGATCTTCCCTGTCTATCAGAACGCGCTTCATGAACCCTGCTATCTCCTTCATGTCGTCCTCCTTCATGCCAACTCTGGTCATCTCCTGAACGCCTATGCGCAGGCCGCTCGGCTCGTTGACCTTCTCGAGCGGATCCCAGGGCAGCAGGTTCTTGTTGAGGATTATGCCGGCCTCCTCAAGGAGTGGCGCCGCCCAGCCGCCTGCGGCCGGGTGAAGGTCGGAAACGTCGACGATGACCTGGTGGCTCTCGGTGTAGCCCCTGTCCTCACCGACCACCTTGAAGCCCTCCTCCACAAGCGCCTCTGCCATGGCCTTCGCGTTCTTAACGACCTGCTCGGCGTACTTCTCACCGTACTCAAGCATCTCGGCCGCGGTTATGACCTTGCCCGCCATGTGGTGGAGGTGGTGGTTGCTCAGCACGCCCGGGAAGATGGCCCACTGAAGCTTCGCGACGTCCTCACCGAAGTTCTTGTAAACGATTATACCTCCCTGCGGTCCCGGGAAGGTCTTGTGGGTCGAGGCGGTTATGACGTCGACCCCCTCCCTGAGCGGGTCCTGGAACTGCCCGCCGGCTATGAGGCCGAGGACGTGGGCGGCATCGTACATGACGTAGGCACCGACCTCCTTGGCAACGGGCGCGAGCTCCTTGACAGGGTGCGGGAACGGGAAGAGCGAGCCTCCGAAAACGACTATCTTGGGCTCAACCTCACGTATGAGCTGGGCGGCCTTGTCAACGTCGATGTTGAAGGCCTCGTTGTCAAAGGGCCACGTGTGAACCTCAAGGCCGCGCATTCCGGCGGCGCCGAATGGCATGTGGCTTATGTGTCCGCCGTGGCTGGTGTGCAGAACTATCGCCTTGTCCCCCGGCTGGGTGAGGCCGAAGAAAACCGCCTGGTTTGCGTTAGTACCTGAGACGGGCCTGAGATCAGCGAAATCGCTCTTGAACAGCCTGCAGAACAGGTCAACACCTATGAGCTCCACCTCGTCCACGTACTTGCATCCCTGATAGTAGCGCTGTCTGGGCCAGCCCTCTGCGTACTTGTGCATGAATCCGCTGGCGACGGCCCGCTTGACGCTGGGCGAGGTCACGTTCTCGCTCGCTATCAGGTTCACCGTGTGGCTCCTCCACTTCTCATGCTCCTCTATAAAGCCGAGAACCTTATTCCTGTACTCACCGTACCCTTCGGACATTTTCAAACACCTCAAAAAAGTTTGGGGATAGGGGATATAAATTTTGTGAGGCTCAGGAGCTGGCGGTGCTTCTCCGCCGAGCCTCAACGGCCCTCCAGGTCAGGTACATCGCTATCGGGAGTATTATGAACGACATCAGATCCCCCGTATCCCCCGCAAAGGCAAGCACGTCGGCGAAGTTCTTTATGCCTGCAAGGTACACCACGAGCGGCGGAACCACCGTGATAGCCCATGCAAGCGGCTTGCTCATCCTCGCGAACTCCTTGCTGTTGCTCTCCTGGGCGAGTGCTATTCCTATGTAGCTCGTCGTGATGGCGAGCAGAGGTATGAGGTTGCCCACAATGCTTCCAAGCCTTCCGTAGAGCGTCTTGAGTCCCAGTGTGGCTATCTGCGGGGTGTTCCTTCCAAACGCCAGCAGGAACACTGCCATGAACATGGCGTATATCGCGGTGGGTATCAGGAACGCGAGGACCACCACCTTCTTGGTCTCCTCGTAGCTTCCCAGTCCTTTGTAGACGTCAGGTATCACCGTGTGGCAGCCGAGGGCGAATATGGCAACGCCTGTTATGGCAAGTATGCCCTTCAGGTTTGAGTAGAGGGCGTTTGACAGCTTGGCGTAGGGTGCGAGCATCAGAGCCGCTCCTATAAAGAGGAACAGCATCACAAAGCTCATTATGAGTTCGGTCTTTCCGCTGGCCTCGAGACCGTACCACACCACGAGGGACGCGAAGACCCAGAATATCAGCGCCCCGAGAGTGGGGGATATCCCGAAGAGGTTGGCGAAGACGCTCCCCATGCCCGAGACGTAAGCGAGCAGTGCCCCGAAGCTCATGATGAATATGCTCACGTACATGGTCCAGCCGCCCGCCTTTCCGAGGGTTCTCTCGGCGAGTGTGCTCATCTGAGCGCCGCCCATGCTCGCGGACATCTTCAGGACTATCAGCGCCGTGGCAAGCATCAGCAGCATAACACCCGTCAGAACCCCGAGTGCAGGTATCAGGCCGACTTTGGACGCCGCGTAAGGAAGACCGAGCACTCCCGCACCTATCTGTGTTCCTATGAGTATCGAGAGTGCCTCTCCCTTGGTTATCCTCGGTTTCGTAACCTTTATCGTTGATGTTCTGAGGGCCTTGGTACCCTTCCTCCTTCTGAGCATCTGGATTATCAGGATCTTCTTTCTGCGTGAAAGGGCCTGTCTCTCCGCGTAATAACGACCATGAGTGGTTGTGACCTTTCTCCTCGGAACTCCATCACTAACCGGCATGGTCTCACCTCAAGAAGAGCTTCAGGGTTCTCAATTTAAACCTATGCACGGTTGCGGCTGGTTTCATCCGAACTCTATTCGATTGTATACATTAAGACATCAAATTTCTCACGGTCAAAATAAAATGGGTATGAGGGAACGAACATCTAAGATCCTTGCCTGGATTAGAACACGCTTAATTTGTCGCTTAGTATCATCTCCTGGATTTTAAGCACGTTGGCCAGCCATTCGTCGGTTATATCCTCAACGTCCCGCTTCATGCCCTCTATCGTGTACCCCCTCTCAGGGGTCACCTGAACGCTCGCCACGAGCGGCTCGTCTATGGGCCTTCCTATCTGGCTCAGTATCCTGACGTAGACCTCTTTAACCCCCTCGACCTTCTCGGCTATGTCCTTGGCTATGAGCATGGACAGGAGGTTGTATATCTTGCCCACGTGGCTCACAGGGTTCTTCCCCGCGGCCGCCTCCATGCTCATGTGCCTGTTCGGCGTTATCAGACCGTTGACACGGTTGCCCCTTCCGACCGAACCGTCGTCCCCTGCCTCAGCGGAGGTTCCCGTAACCGTCAGGTAGTATATGCCTCTCTTGGGATCGTCGGCAGTGTTAACGTAGATGTTGACCTTTCTCTCTGTCTGGGCCTCAACGACATCACGGGCCGCCTCGTATATGGCCTCCTTGACCGCCGCGTAGTCGTCCGGATTGTCAACCTCGCTGTCGACTATGGCTGCGGCTATGGTGAGGTCTATCTCGTCCCCCTTTCTCAGCCCCATGACCTTTATGTCCTCCCCGACAGCGGGCCACTTCCGTTTGAACCCCTCGCTGTTGAGGAGCTTCTCGGTTTCAAGCACTATCCTCTCGGTTTCGCTGAGCGGTGCGTAGCCAACTCCAAAGCTCGTATCGTTCGCGAGCGGGATCGGGTGCTCCTTGGCCTTGTTGAAGACCCCGACGAGGTCAACGCTTCCCTGACCTATGCGTGAGTCTATTATGACGTGGTTCTCAAGGTCTATGTGCCTCACGGTCTTCTTCAGGTACTCCCTGGCCGCCTTCAGGGCCACCTGATGAACCGGGAACACCTCCCTGTCAACGAGCTCCACGGCCCTTCCTGACAGCAGTATGAATATCGGCTTTATGACCTCCCCCCCTCCGAACTGGGGGTAAGCCTTTCCTCCGACGACCTCGACCTGATCCGTGTTGTGATGCAGGATGACCCCGTACCGCCTCAGGTACTCCCTGCTAAGGGCCCTGCTTATGGCCTCGGCTATGCCGTCAGCTATGCTGTCCGGGTGTCCGAGGCCCTTCCTCTCAACCAGCTCGACCTTCTGCTCCTCAACAGGGGTCATGGCGAGTTCCTCGACAACTATGTTCCTCTTCCCATCCGCCATAAGCGTCACCTGAACCGCCTACTCCCGGGCTTTTATATAATTTACGGCATAAATTAGGGACACTAATATTCCTACAGGTTATTAAACCCTCCCGGGCCGGTCCCCGTTTAGTATGTCCCGTATCCTGTCCGCTATGGCCATTATGGCCCTCGACACCTTTGAGTCGGGGAAGGCCTCAACCACCGGCTTCATCACGGACATGCTCCTTGGAACGGCCGGATCGTACGGCACCTCACCTATGATGGGTATGCCCTCCCTCTCCGCCCACTCGTGGAGGCCCCTAAACCCGGGGTTTATGTCCGCCTTGTTTATTATGAGATACGCGGGCTCCCTGAAGTGCTGGACGACCTTATGCGCCCTCATAACGTCGCTCAGAGACGATGGGGTGGGCTCGGCTATCAGAACCGTCGCATCCGCCCCCCCTATGCTCGCTATCACCTGACATCCGATGCCGGCGGCGCTGTCCACTATCATGTGGCTCAGACCGCGCTCCTCCATCAGGCTCCTCGCCCATTCCTTCTCTTCTGTTACGAGCTTACCGCTCTCAGGCCTTCCAACGTCGAGCTGGGCCGATATAATCGGGAACCCGTAGGGGGTTTCGGCCATCCTTATAACCCCAGACCTCCGCTCCTCGAGGCTGATGGTTCCAGGTACAGGACACACGAGACCGCAGACGTTGCATCCTTCACAGGTGAGTTCGTTGACAACGTACCTGCCTTCGAGGAGCTTTATGACTCCATAGGGACAGCGCTCGTAGCATATACCGCAGCGAACGCAGCTCTCCTGGTTTATCACGGCCACCTTGGCTCCGATGTGTTCCCGCTCTTCCTTCCACTCCCTCACACCGAGGAGGAGTCCGAGGTTCGGAGCCTCGGCGTCGGCATCGACGGCCACGAAGTCCTTCTCAAGCAGGTACAGGATAGAGGCCGTTATCGTGCTCTTACCAACCCCTCCCTTTCCGCTCGCTATTACGAGCTGCATCAGACCACCTCCAGCACCCTCTCCGCTATCTCAAAGAACTTCCTGGCCTCCTCGCAGTCCCTCCTGTGGACCACCACGGGCCTTCCGCTGACGTAACTCTCAAGAAGCGTCTCACTGTATGGAATCTCGGCCACAACCTCCGCCCCGTACCGTCTGGCCAGGTTCCTCACGGCTTCAGCGTCTCCGAGATCCGATCTGTTGATCACAACCCACATTCTGAGCTTCATGAGGCTCCCGAGCCTGAGTATGAGCTCGGTGTCGTGCAGACCGAGCGGCGTTGGCTCCGTCACAGCTATCAGCAGGTCGGATCCCTCTATCGCAGAGGACACCGTGTTGCCCGTTCCTGCGGCCGTGTCGATCACGAGAAGATCCCCCGCTGTCTCAACGGCCCGCTTCTTTGCCTCAACCACGAGCGGCATGGAGCGCTCTTCGCCTTCCTTAAGCAGACCTGTTATCAGCCTCAGTCCGTGGGGTGTGTTCGTTTCGTGGATCCAGCCTATGACCTTTGAGGATTCCTCTATAGCCCCCGGAACGGGGCAGACTATCTCGCAGGCCCTGCAGCCGGAGCACAGATTTGGCATGAGGAACGGCGTTCCGTCCCGCAGCGTGATTATCGCGTGCTCCTCGCACACCTCGGCGCATTTCCTGCAGCGGGTGCAGAGGCCGTAGTTGAACCTCGGCAGGAACTGCTCAACGGGGGTTCCCTCCCCGAGCGCCACACCGAGGAGGAGGTGATCGTTGGGAGCCTCAACGTCGAGATCCGCAAGCGTCACGCTTTTGGAGGCAACATCTGCGAGAGCCAGGGCGAGGTTCACGGCCACGGTCGATTTTCCTGTTCCTCCCTTTCCCCCGCTAACCGCTACCTGTGCCCGCAAGCTTCCACCTCCTTCCATACCTCATCGAAGCTATCCAGCAGGCGCTTGAGGGCGAGTTTCAGATCCCTCGTCCTCGTGAAGAAAACCGCCTTCAGCCTGTTCTCCTTTATCCGGAGGAAGTTGGGTCCCATCCTGAAGGCCGCGAGCACGTCAGCATCCCTCAGCTGATCCATGACAACCTCGAGCTTTTTAGGATCGCCGTGCATCCTCTCCTCGACCTCAAGCGCCCTGTTGGGCCGCTTCTCTATCAGTTCAGCACTGCCATCCTCGCATATCCTGTACACTGCGAAGAACTTGGAGTCCCCGTAATGAGCGTCGACGAGGGTCTCGTCGTCCTCCATTCCAAACGCCACCTTGACGCACCTCATCCTCTCACCGGAATTAGGGGAGTCTAACAACTTATAAGAATTGCGGGAGGCGGGTAGATCGGAACACCTGCGGCTCAAATGGTGAGAGAGAAGAGACCTGCCTAAACGTCGAAGTACTTCATGAACTCCCACGGCGTTATGTAGAGGCTGTACTGGTTCCACTCGCTTATCTTCAGTTCAACGAATGCATCGTAGATGTGGCTGCCGAGCGTTTTCTTCATTAGCTCGTCGCTCTCCAAGCACTCCACGGCCTCCTTGAGGGTGGTCGGTAGCTCCCTTATGCCCAGCTCCCGCCTCTCCGTCTCCGACAGGGAGTAGACGTCTTTCATAACGGGATCTCCAGGGTCTATCTTTCTCTTTATGCCGTCCAGTCCCGCCGCCAGCTGCGCCGCGATGCCGATGTAGGGGTTCTGACTCGGATCGGCCCCCCTGTACTCAACCCTTATTGCGGAGGGCTTCCTGAAGTAGGCGGGGACCCTTATCAGTGTGCTTCTGTTCCTCGGGCTCCACGCGATGTATATCGGAGCCTCGAACCCGGGAACGAGCCTCTTGTAGCTGTTGACCGTTGGAGCGTTCAGGGCCGTTAGAGCTCTGGCGTGCTCCATCAGACCGCCGATGTAGTACCTCCCCATCTGGCTTAGGCCGTATTCATCGTCAGGGTCGCTGAACACGTTCTCTCCCCTGAACGGCTCCCCCTTCCAGAGGCTCTGATGAACGTGCATACCGCTTGCGTTGTCCAGGTAGAGTGGCTTGGGCATGAACGTGGCCACCATCCCCATCCTCGCCGCGACGTTCTTGGCCGCGAACTTGTACAGGTAGAACGCGTCTCCTGTGCCAACGAGACCGAACGGCTTGAAGTTAAGCTCCACCTGCCCCGCCGTCGCGACCTCGTGGTGGTGGTACTCGACCTTTATCCCCAGCTTCCCGAGCGTCTCCGCCAGTTCAAGCCTGTACTCAAAAGTCCTGTCCTCGGGAGGAGCCCTGAAGTAGCCCTCCTTCGGCCGTATGAAAGGCGGGTCATAGAGCTCTCTGCTCTTGGGCGTCAGCCTCGGCGCACCCCAGCTGTCGAACTTCCCGCCATCGGGGGAGACGAACGGATCCCAGATGAGTCTGTCCATGTCGATGCCGTCGAAAACGAAGAACTCTATCTCGGGCCCGAATATGGCGTTTAAACCCATATCGTGGAGCTTCTCCTCAAGTCCCCTCGCAAGGAACCCCCTCGGGTCGCCCGCAAACCTCACCCCGTCGCCGGCCTCGTAAACGTTCCCGAACATTATGGCCGTGTCGGGCCTCCACGGGAGAACTCTCAGCGTGGCCGCCTCGGGTTTCCACACCATATCGCTCTCTGCTATGCCCTTGAAGCCCCTAACTGAGGAGCCGTCAAATCCAATTCCCTCAGTGAGGGCGTTTCCTTCCGTGAACTCACTTGAGGGTATCACGAAAGTCATCAGGTACCCCCTAACATCGCTGAAAGCGCAGATCACGTTTTTAACGCCTTTTAGCTTTGACCTCACGTTTTCCACTCCGTCCACGTCTTCTCCCTCCAGGCCATGTTCATCATAAACAATAGAATGAGAAAATTCATGCATTTATAAGCATTTCTAATGTAGATTTGAACATCATCCAAAAGCAAAAATGAACAGAATCGTGTGAAAGCCCGCCGGGTCAAGCACGCACCCGAGCCTAAAGGAGGTAGAACTCCCGACGCCTGTCCATGAACACGTCGTTTCTCTCGTTCAGCTTTTTGTTCCGGGATAGACTGACGTCCACCTCAGCAACACCGACGGTCTCCCCGGTTCTCCCGGCCTGTACGAGAACCTCGGAGGTGGGAGCCGCTATCTGGCTCATGCCCGTGAACACCACCCCTCTCTCCTCTCCAACCCTGTCTGCGGTTACGGTATAGACCCTGTTCTCAAGTGCCCTCACAGGCATGGCGCGGGGGGCGTACGGCATCACGAGGTTTGCCGGGTGGGCTATAACGTCGGCCCCCATCAGCGCCAGGGTCCTGGCGGACTCGGGGAAGAACCAGTCAAAGCATATCATCACACCGACCCTTGCAAAGCCGAGATCGAACACCCTGAACCCCGTATCCCCCGGTTTGAAGAACAGCTTCTCCCTGTTGAACAGATGGGTCTTCCTGTACTTGCCCACGTAGCCTTCGGGACCAACGACGACCGCACTGTTGTAGAATCCTCCGTCTGCCCTCTCCGCCGTTCCCGCAACTATGAAGCTTCCCGTGTCCTCTGCCAGCCATTCAAGAAATTCAGTGGTTCTGCCCGACGGGATGGGCTGTGCGACGGCTTCAAGCTCGCCGGCGTCGTTGAAAACGTAGCCTGTGTCAAAGAGTTCGGGCAGGACCACGAGACTGGCACCTTTCTCAACCGCCTCCCTCGTGAGCCTCTCGGCCTTACAGTAGTTGGTCTCGGGATCAAGGAGCTCCGGCTCCATCTGGACGAACGCAACTCCAACCATCGGATCACCGGCGTTAGGTGTCGCTCCATGCTATTATCCTTTACCCCTGTTCCCGGGCCGGGAAAGACGAAGGCCATTCACATCAATCCGCTTTGCTGAAGCAGGTTTATTAAGCACGATCTCATCCCGTGCGTTATGGAGGAGAACGCACTGATCGATTGTGCAGGACTTTACCACGTTCTGGAAATTCAGACGTTTTTCCTCTAACTGAATCACCGGAACGAGGGCAGCCGCGTTAGGGGCTCCCCATAGGAAAGCTTTAAAAACGGCCTGAATTAGGTAGTTTGGCATCATCTGGGGGTGACGCTCATGAAGAGGAGACCGAGGAAGTGGAAGAAGAAGGGAAGGATGAGGTGGAAGTGGATAAAGAAGAGGATAAGGCGCCTCAAGAGGCAGAGGCGGAAAGAGCGCGGTCTTATCTGATGCCTATGGAGCGTTTCAGAATTTTTGATGCTCTCTCACTTGAGCTTAAAACGTCTGAGGGGACGGCTCTTTTGATAGCCGATCCCCATATCGGATTTGAGCGGGAGAGGGGAGTTCGAATAAGAAGCGGCTTTGAGGGGGAGCTGGCGGAATTCATCCTCGAAAAGGATCCCGACCTCCTCGTGCTTCTTGGGGACGTTAAGGATCCGATAGGGCTGGATCCTCCTGTGAGGCACATGCTTGAAGACTTCTTCTCAGGGCTTAGGGACATGAGGGTGGTCGTGATAAAGGGGAACCACGACGGCAGGATAGAGGAAGTCGCGGAGAGGTACGGTGTCACGGTGCTCAGCCACATGGTCCTCGATGATCTTCTGTTCATTCACGGACACACGAGACTGCCCGAGGTCGAGTTCTCGGAGGCCTACCTTGGACACGTCCACCCCGTGCACGTCGTCTCCAGCGGCGGGGTTCAAAGGAGGGTAAAGGTGTTCGCAAGGGCGGGAAGGTTCCTCATACTTCCCACCATCAACCCGTACCTCGATGGATTCACGATCGCTAAGGGAATCCGCATGGTTCCCTTCCTCAGCGGAGTGCGTCATGTGGACGTGTTTCTGCCGAGCGGGGTGTACCTCGGACGGGTAACGCCTGCCGGGAGGAACGGATCCGCCGGCCGCTGAAGCGCTCAATCATCCGATCTTCTCCGCGGGGCCCTGTACTCATAAACCGTGTTGCCGCTTATCACGCTGTAAACGTCGTACCCATCATCCACAGTGTGAAGCACGGGACCGTCGACCATCTCCAGCAGCTTCTCGAGATCCTCCCTGCTCCTGACCTCCACCTTCATGAAGGTGTCGTCCTTGACCTCCACCACGTACCTCTTCAGATCTCCGAGCTCTTCCCTGCCCTCCTTCTCCCTGCGCGGCAGGTAGAGCAGCACAAGGGGAACCGCCGAGAGCATCGCAAGCACCGGAAACACCTTCCTGGCGGTTGAAACCCTTACGGGGATCGTTAAAAAGTCGATGAAGTTCGTGAGAGACTCCCTGTGATACGACACCTCATCGTGCCTCCTGGATGCACCCTTGAGGTACAGAAGACCGGATGAATCCTTCATCAGGTATATCCTGTGCTCAAAGGGCTTCAGGCCGCTGGGGTATGCCTTAACGAGCAGGTAGATCTCGGCCGAAAGCCTGGGTAGTCCAAGACCCTTTCTAACGGCGCTGACGTTGGAGTTTATCGCATCGAGATCCAGGCGAACAGGAGCGGAGAACCTACCGCCCGTTATGAGCCCCTCCTTCTTCCACAGGCTATCGTTCTTCATGTAGATCTTCCTCCTCCCTGACTGAACGTAGTACCTGATCGCAAGTTCGACGGAATAGTTTCCGCCCGTTTTCCTCGAGTTTGAATAGCCGTAGGTACCGTATATCTCCTCCGTTATGCCGCTTGGGTAGTACGTTACGGCAGTTCCGTTTCCGTACACGGATTCGTCCGAGAACGCTCCGTGATGCTCGAAGAGCCCTCTCTCACTGTACCCAAGGCTCCTGTGCACAACGGTTTCGGTGGGCGGGACCGAGTACGCGGCGAGGGAGTAGAGGGTGAAAAGAACGAACAGCACTATGAAAACACCGGTCGTTACACCTCTTACCCTGCGTACAAGCTTGGAGCGGCTTCGTTTTATCTCCCCACCTGCGGCTCCATCTCCTGACGTGTTTCCATCGTTCCCGATTTTATCACCCTCCTTGCCTCCGATTTCGTTAATTCCAGCGTTCACATCATCCTCCAAACCCATGGTCAGCACCTCCACATGCGGTCTGATTCAAGCTCAAGCTCTGATTCCAACCATGATCCGCACCGACTCCCGACCCCGCGCACGAACACGAGCAGCCGCAGGTGACGTTGAGCCTCACGGCCCCGCCGTCAAAGGCACCGTAGACCGTCACGGCCGTTCCCGCGTGGTGAAACATCACGCTCTCCCCGCTCTCAAGCTCCACAACCTCCGAGACGTTTGCAGCCCCGCCGTCGATCCCGATCCAAACGGTGATCGAGTGAGCGTAGTTGTTGGTCACGCTTACGTGATGATGGACGCACGTCGCATCGAGCAGGGGATCCCCCGACACGGAAATCCGAACGGGCCTATCCCCGCTGTACACCCTGAAGTCCGCGTTCGTCGCCGTGGTCGTTGCCAGCGTTATTACGACGAGCACAATGACAGCGGTCAGAACCCCGCCGGTGATCATTACAGCACTTCTTCTTACCCCCTTCATTCTCCCACCTCCTAAAATCCCATGAAGCTCAGGAGCCTGCCTCCGAGGCTTCTCCTGCTTGCCCTCACATGCAGGACGGATCCTCCCATACCGAGGACCGCGTAGATCACGAGGAAAAAGAACGCCATCATTGCAGCGTACAGAGCGAGGGGCAGGTACGGGCTCCTCATGTAGAGATCCCTTAGAACCGACCCGGGCAGGGGAAGCACGGCGGGGTATGAGCGTATGCTAACCCTCCCCGTGTAGACCCTCCTCTCCTTGGGAACCTTTACAGTGACCCTGAAAGCGCCCCCTGACCTCCCGCTCACCTTGAGGATCCCGGGCTCCACCCGTGTAACGCCCCCCGAATCAGCCCTGCCGATGTAGTAGAACGGGTAGAAGGCTTTGTTCTCAACGTGAACCGTCTCGTTGAACACGCTCCCCGGCGTGTACCATCCCGATCTCTGCCCTCCAGCCATAGTTGAGGCGTAGGAAAACGAGGCGGTGCTCCAGGACGTTACTATGGAGAGCATGAACAGGGCTATCATAACCAGCGCTGCTGCCCAGTAAAGCGATCTAACGGGCACGTCTATCCGAACCGTTCCCCCACGCCTTCCATTTCTCTTTTTCATCCGTCCCCTCCCTGGTGCATCCCCCCAGACGAGCAGGAGACCGCCAAGGAACACAAGTGCGGAGATGAGTGGCAGCCTCCATCTGCCGAGATCCGAGACGTAGTCCCCGAGGTTGGGGATCTTCAGTACCCTGCCGTTGAATGTCAGAACCTCGCCCGCAACGTCCCCCCGCCTAACCAGCCTCGCACCGTTCGACTGGTCCGTGGCAGGGTTGGCATCGCCCTTCGTTAGGTAGCCATCATCCATCACAGCGTATATCCTGTGAACCGTCCACCCGTTTTCACCCCTGAAGACGATTATGTCCCCGACGTCTCCGCCTTTGGAGACCGGGTTCACGAGGAAAAGATCGCCCCTTCCTATGGTGGGCTCCATGCTGCCCGAACGGGCGTAAGAGATCAGCACAGGTCTGTCCAAGAAGTAGCCAGCCACGGAGATGATCATCATTATCAGGACTAACCCTGTCACGGCAACCGTGGTGAGACGGATAACACCGTTGCAGCTGAAACTGTGATGTGAACCGCGTACGCTCATGTTCCTAACCTCCAATTTCTAACCCTCCCGGCCTCGACACCTGGATCTGACCTGCGAGACACGAGGCGGATGGAAACGAAACAAACCAAAAGAAAAGGCTCACACTTCGCATGAGCCTGAGTAAGCCTCTATGTTCAGCTGGGTCTGGTACTGCCCCATGATCACGTTGGTGTTGTTGAAGACCACGCCAACCGGAACAGGCTGTCCGTGGTAGACCGTGAACTGTATGCTGTGGCCTGGTCCAGCCAGCGGACTCGTGTAGTTTCCGGCGAATATGATCAGGGCTGTTGAGCTTATGTGGACGCACACGGGGTAGTCAGACTGGTTGTTCTCCCAGAGGTTGTTGCCGACCTCAAACATCTCCTCAAAGACGTAGGTCGTGTTGGGGCTCATACCGAGGCCGCCGTACTCAGGCCTTTTTGCGTTGCCCGCGGCTATCTTCACGTAGAGCACACCGTCGTTGTAAGTCACGTACGGCTGGAGGGCGGTCAGGGATATCAGCTCATCGTCGTCGGGGACTATAGCCGTCGAGGCGGTCCTGTCCGCCTGATAGTACCTGAAGTTGGCCCCCGCACCCACTGCTAAGAGCATTCCAACCATGATAACCACTAATCCAAAAACTTTGTTCATACGCATCTTCATCGCCTCCTCACTGTCCGCACTTCCCCTGAAGCGTCGCTGGCTCGGTTCCGAGTCTGTACGCTTTAATGTGCATGTGTCCGCCTATCGTTGAGTTAGCACTCGGAAGCGTTCCGCCAACCGTGAAGTCCATACCAACGCTCACCGACTCGCCCGGTCCGACGACGAAGCACACGTCGCTCTTTGCGGTGTCGGATGAGTCAGCGAACTCACCTGTGGACACGCTGTATATGTCCCTGTCGGCTCCGTAGAACTGTATCTCATCGTTGTCCGAGCTTATCTCAACCACTATCGTCATGTTCTCCTCCCAGAGATCGTTGCTGACGTTGAACATCTCATCGAAGTTGTACTCCGACCTCGGACTGAGCCCCATTCCGTAACCCGGATAGTTCGGGTTGTCAGGGGAGATGTCCACGACCAGCAGACCCTCATCGTTTATGTACGCGTAGGGCTGAACCGGGGTCAGGTCTATGAGCTCGTTGTCGTCCGCCACTATGTCCCAGTGGGCGCTTCTCTGACTGGAGTAGTCCCTGAAGTTAGCCCCCGCGCCGAGAACCAAACCAAAGGCCACCATAAGGCCAAAAATTCCAAACACGATTTTTTTCTTCACTTTCTTCCCCTCCACGGGATCCCGAACGTGGCGACACACTCACGCCGGGTGTCCCGAATTGGATGGGGCGGCTGAGGATATAGCTAATTGGGGCTTTACCCGGAGGTAACGATGGCTTAGAAAAGTAACGCACGGTTACCCGACGGTTACCTCAACACGCCAAGCCGCGGGAACAGGAAAACAGGCTCAGAGCACGCGCCTTATCTTCAGATGGTGCACTATGGCAACTGACAGGTAGAGAAACGACGCAAGGACGAGGTGATGGTTCTCAAGGAAGAGGCCGAGGCTTATGAACATAAGGGAGACCACCATGTAGAACGTGCTCCAGCTTATGTCCCTCCTCTTCACAACCTCCATGTATACGCTCACGTCGGAGGGAACCTTCAGCAGGGTCAGGGTTCCGCTCTGAAACTTTATCACGCCCTCCCTTTCGAGCTTTGGGATGTGGGTCTGGACGAGGCTAACGTATATGCTCTTTCTGTGCTTTCTATCGGTCTTGCCCTCCCTCTCTGCTATGAACTCAACGAGGTCTCGAAGATCCGCACTGCCCTTGTGGAGCTTCAGGAACTCCACCGTGAGCATCCTCCTGTCGTTTCCCAGTATCACGTTTGAGGTTTTCATTTCACACGAACCCTCCACAGAATTATTCAACCAGCTTCCACCCGGAGCCGTCATGAGAAGCGCGATCTCACCCATGTAACCCGTGACTTACTGCACTCTAAGTATTCAGCAGAGGAGGATATAAACGTTATCATGAACGGAAATTCATCGCACGGCAGAACGGAGGGACTGAGGGAGGAACCAAAGGAAAAGTATGAGCGGCCTTCTGGAGCCCTGTTGTGGTAGCCCCGCGGGGATTCGAACCCCGGTCGCGGGATCCAGAGTCCCGCATGCTTGGCCGCTACACCACGGGGCTGTGCCCGTTATAGCTAAAGGTCTGGATTTATAAATTTTACCCCCACGAGGCTGACCTGACCAGAAAGAGGCTTGCGAAGCGGGGCCGTCTGGCGGGCCGGGCGGGATTTGAACCCGGCCTCTCGACGCGTTATTGAGAGACGCGACTATTAAAATTTTGAACGTTAGCATGATAACAACACATGAATTTAATGGCTTATTTGTTATTTTGATAACCAAAAGGGGTATATAACAACCTGTTGTTATCATGACAATGGAGAAACGATATGGTAGATCCTCAAGAACTCAAAGCTAATGCTCAAGAATACCTGGAGGACGCTGATTATCTTTTTAGTATGAGGTCACTACAACTCAGCACTAAACCTCTATTTTAAAGCCCTTGTGGCAATTTGTGACTGCATAATCCTTCGTGACGTTGGAAGGCTCCCACGAAACCACACAGAGCGTTTTAGGATTCTCCAGACGAAATACCCAGAGATCTATACCATCGTAGACTTTCACTTTAACAACTATCGCAGAACCTATCTAATGAGAGCCACAAAAGATTGGGTGGAGGTGCTAAAGAACGATGTCCACAGCATTTACTCCCGAATTTAAATCCCTTTCTCTTTCCCCCTTACAGCTACAGCCATGCCTTCAAAAGACGATAAAGAGGTTCGTCGAAGAACATGAAGAAGTCTTCGATGTAATCTTATACGGCTCGACGGTTCTTGGGAAGGAGAAACCAAACGACCTCGACCTCATGATACTGACACGGAAAAAACTTCCAGCCCTTCAACTTCGAGACATGATACTGGAACTTAAGAAAAAGGTCTCCACGATGAGCATAGAAGAGGAACTTGACGTGAGAGCAATGAGTCTCGAAGAACTCTTTGATCCCAACAACCTCGCCGGCTTGGGGGTCATAATCGAAGGGTACTCCCTCACCAGGGGTAAGGCCATTGCGGAGCTAATGAACGGCAAGGCCTACGCTCTCTTCCGCTTCACGCTTGAAGGTCTTCAAAGAAAAGACCGTGTAAGATTTCAGTACGCTTTAAAAGGTAGGAACATGAAAAGCGGCCTGCTTAAGGATCTAAACGGCGAACAATGGGGAGCATGGGTTATAGTAGTCCCAATTCAGCACACCTATCGCTTCAAGGAATTCTTAGAACGATGGAACATCAAATATGAGGCCTTTACAATCTTAAAGGGAGCGGATCTGTTCTACAATCTTTAAAACGTTCTACTCATCTGCATCGGGTCCGAGTGTGACGGGGACTCCGATTCCAGAATAACTCCTCGGTCTGCCTGATGGACGCTCAATGCACTCTTACTTCTTGGTGGAATGCTTGAGGTCCTAAAACATCATGCGGAAGAGAGATAGAGAATTTGGGAGCTTCATCACAGTGAGGCTGAGCAAGTGCGGTATACGTTTCATTGAGGAGGCGGTTGTTGTGAGGCTTTCGCGTGAGAATTTACTTTCTTCGGGTTTGAGGGCAATGATGGCGGGCCGGGCGGGAT
>JAADEC010000046.1 GCA_013153595.1 Thermococci archaeon
GCAGTGTTCTGACCGCGTTGACGTGGGTGCTCTCGCTCTTGGCTATGTTGTCAAAGATCTGGAGATGCCACTTCTCGTAGAGCTTGGTGTAAACGTCATGAGCAAGCTTCTCCTCCTCAACCATATAGAGCAGTCCGTCCTTCTCCTCCGTGGTCAGCGTTCCCGCGGGTATGGAATCGACGTACTCCTTAAGCTGATCCGTGTTTATGGAGCCCTTGTCGTTCGTTGCCGAGGGTATCTGGTCGGCGTTGCCCTTAGTAGCCGTGGAGGACGTCGCGGAGGACGTCTGGGAGCTCGCGCTCGAACTGGAGGTGGGAGCGATCGAAGACGATCCGGTTGAAGTTGAGCTCGTACCGCTCGTTCCAACACAGCCGGCGGCCAGAACGCTGGCCACCATGATGCCCACCATAAGGAGGGCAAGTGCATACCTCTTCATATCTCATCGCCTCACATATGTAATTCATCTATTACCTGTGCGGTAATCGTATATAAGACTTTCGATTTTCGATCACTTCAGTAGGTCTATGAAACTACCGAACAGGTAGCTCAGAAACGCCGCTCCCAAGCCCGTGAGAACCATCTCCGCAACCTTCTTCTTTACGGATATCCCCGAGAGCATCGAGACGAGGGCTGCCACCATTGCGAGGGCGGAACCTGCCAGAACCACGGACAGCGGAAGGGCGATGAGAGAACTCGAAACGAAGAAATAGGGGGAAACCGGGAACGCCACACCGAGCAGGTACGCCAAGCCCGTGTAGAGGGCAGACCTCACCTCGTTCTCGCTCTCCTCGGGTATAACGAGCTTCATTATGGCCTCGCTGGTCAGCCGTTCCACAGTCTCAGATGCCACGCTTTCAGGCATACCGCCCTCCACGAGCCTGTTGAGAAGCTCCTCCTTCGCCTTCTCGGGGGACACCCTGAAGAGAACCTCCATCCTCTCCCTCAGGCTCTCGTTGACCTGCCTCTGCGAACGCACGGAAACGAACGTGCCTATGGCCATGGACAGGGCTCCCGCAACGCCGACTATCAGCCCGCTCACACCGACCATCCTTGGATCGTTTGGATAAACCGCCGAGAGGCCTGTAACGGCCCCCAGAATCTCGACCAGACCATCGTTCATGCCGAGTATCAGATCCCTGACGTTCTCAACGTGGAACCTCTTCTTCTCGCTCTGAAAGACCTTCTCATGCTCAAGCTCATCGAGAACAACGGTCTTTATCGTCCGTCTCTCCTCTTCGGACAGCTCATCCGAATAGGTGGTGAGGTACCTGAAGTACTTCTTTACGGCCGTGTTCTCCCCCATCTCAAGAAGCGAAACGACGGCCCCCGGGCCCAGCAGCTTCCGCAGGGCCCTAACGCTCATAACGCTGAGCCGTCTGATGCGTGGTCTGGGAACGGAGACCCCGTGTCTCTCAAGGAACTCCCTCCAGAACCTCGCATGACCCTCCTCAATGCTCGCCAGCCTCTCAAGTTCCCTCCTGACCTCGGGATCCTTTCCTCCCTCGGCCAGCTTTGAGTAGAGGAAAGCATCCGAGTGCTCATCGATGTAGAAGTCGAGGGCGGTTTTGAGCATCTCCTCTTTCCCGTCACCGTCGTTACTCCCGTTTCCGTCCCCTCTCCTGCTCATGCTCACGCCGCAGTGTGCGTTCTCCTTCCGCCCCCGTTCCTCCACCCTCATCCAAACCACCGCGGGTCAGAACCAGTCCTCACCCAGCTGCCAGTCGAGGAGACCCCGATCGACCACGTACTCCCAGACCCTCCTGCTGCCCTTCCCATCGTCCTCAATTCTCAGGTGATCAACGTCCTGGGTGGTCGAGAAGGCCTTTATGGCCCTCCCTATGGCCCTGTCCTCCTCTCCTCCAACGTTGTGGGGCCCCCTCTTGGAGCCAGCCCCAACGGGATCGCAGAGCACCCTCTTTCCATCCAGCTCCTCCTTGGCCCACCTCAGAACCTCAACCACGCTCCAGAGCCAGGGCGGTCTGTACTCGCGTTTCTCCCAGAGCCTCTCGTAGAGCGTGCCTCTCTGGACGTTCGTCGGGTTTATGGAGAACGTATCGGTGTACGGTTCGGCTTTAATTATGCTCGCCTTCACGTCTTCGATCGCGTTCATCTCGCTCATAAAGGCTGGCTTCAGAAGAAGGTACGTTTTAACGTATGCTCCAGCCGAGTGGACCGTGTCGGCGGCCCTAACGAAATCGGCAAACGTGTTGCCCTTGTTTATGGCGACGTCGGCCACATCGTCGTTGGCGGTCTCAAGACCTATGGCAACCTCGAAGTGTCTGTCTCCCGCGATCTCAGCGAGCTCGCGAACCGCCTCGTAGCGAACCAGCTCGCTCCTGCTCTCCACGACTATCTCACGGACGTTCTCCATCCGCGAGATCAGACGGAACATCTCCCGCCTCGTCTCAGGCCTGAGCTCCGAGTCATCGAGGAACGAGCCCGAAGTGAAGATCCTGACCGCAACCCTCTCGTATCCGGCGGCGGTCTGCAGAGCCTTTTGAAGGTATTCTAAGAGCTCTTTCTGGCTCCATTTCCTCGCAGGAGCCGCTGTGGGATACGCACACATGTAGCAGGCTTTTCCGATTCTATACCTGTAGCAGCCGATGGTCGGGAGTATCACGAAAAGGGCCCTACCGGGCTTACCCGCCACGTTGTCCTCAGCAGTCCAGTACGTCAAACGATCACCTCCCAGCTCGAGTTCAGATCATCCATTGTTCAGCTCACCCAATCGGGCTCACGCCAGCTTCGATCGTATTGGGTACATATAAACCGCTTCAGATAACCCTAACCAGCTTTTCCATCCACGGGCTGAACCTGACCCGCAGGTAGCCCCTCAATTTTTCATCGACCGATTTATCCCCCGTGTAGACCCTTATCGGGCCGTCGAGCTTTGAACGGGCTGCAACCACAATCAGGTTATCCTTAGGGATTTCCCGAAGGACGTCGGCCGAGAACTGCTGGTTTCCCCGTCCGAACAGAAAGTTCAGACCGCCCACGATGGTGACGACGACCCTGGGTTTTTCCCTGGATCTGGCGAACTTCAGGAGGTCCCTCTCGGCGGCATCCTTAACGAGAAGCTCAGCTCTCCCGTTCTTCACCCTGACGACGTCCACCCCGAGGAGGGTTCCGTCTATGCCGAGCCTGTCCTTTATGCGCTTGACTGTGGAGCCCGCCCCGAGGAAGTAGACGCCGTCCTCGCTGAGTATCTCCTCCGCAACGGCCTCTGCAAGCGCGTCAAGATCCTCATTTTCATCTGTTCTCGTTGGCTGTTTGGAACCCTGAAGGAGCAGCTCAACGTAGGGTGTTAACGCCCTGCCGTAGTGCTTGGGAACTACGACGTCCCTCCTGAACGCCTCCTCGTCGAGGTCCATGACGTCCCTCTCCACGATGCTCGCATTCCCGTTGAGGTACCTCCTGAGTATCTCTGCGGCCCCCTCTGGAGACGCTGCAAAGACCCCCGAGAACATCTTAACCCCCGTTGGGATTCCGAGTATGGGAACCCGCTTATCGACGACCTGAACTATATCCCTCGCCGTTCCATCACCGCCCGCGAAGACCAGGATCCTGACCCTATCCACCATGGCCCTCGCCAGCTCCTTCGTGTCCTCGGATGTCGTGTCGGGCAGAAGAACACCGTCAATCCGTCTGCGTCCGATCTCCCTGTGCCGTACCACCTCGTACCTGAATCCCTTCTCCCTGAGGTAGGTCTCACCAAGCTCCGCAGGGCCGGTGATGAACGTTATGGAGTCCTTCAGGTCTTCAAGCTCTTCAAGGAACAGCCTCGCGACATCAGGGGCCACAGGTCTGGCCCCCCTCTTAACGGCCTCCTCGACGACGCCGTCCGTCCCCTTCAGGGCCACCCTGCCTCCCATGCCAGCTATTGGATTGACGATGAAACCGACAGGTCTTCCAGCGTCCATTCGGTCCTCATCTCCTTTCCCGGCTCTTCAGCTTCCTCATGTAAAAGGTTTCTCCCTCGTAGGTAACCCTGACGAGCTTCCCCTCGCGTATAAGCCTCTCCACGTCCTCCCAGTCGGCACCGTCCCTGCGCATGAGCTCCTCAACGGCGTCTCTCCTCATTGGATGAACAGCGGTTATGCTCAGAACGTCCTCCTCGAAGTTTCCCGTGCTGGCGAACGCGTTGCCCTCGTAGCCTATGAGGTACTCCGTCCTAACCGCCCGGGAGAACAGGTTGTAGGCCTCGTTCAGCGTGGATTCGTCCGCGGGCCGGACCCATCCCTCGGCCGGCGGCCTCGTGGGTATCCCGATGTACGCCACGTCAGGCTTAAGATCTGCCAGGAAATCGGCTATTCTCCTGAGCTCATCCCCGTAGTCGATGTTTATGAGCATCGTCTCCGTGACCAGCTTTCCCCCGAAGTCCCCGCGGAGCTCGAGCATGCCGTCAAGGATCCTCTCAAGTTTCAGGCCCTTATGAGGCCGATCGATCTTTCTCCATATCCCCTCGCTAACGGCGTCGAGCTTCAGCGAGACGTAGTCAAACAGAGAGAGGTCCTCACGCACGTCTTCTCTCCACAGGAGGGAGGAGTTCGTCAGAATCGCGAGCCTGTACCCGAGATCCCTGAGAAGCTCAGCGGCCCTTCCGAGGTTAGCATCGAGCGTGGGCTCCCCGTCAGGGACGAACGTCACGTAGTCTATCCTCCCGTTCACCGAACCGACGTGTCTCTCGACCTCCTCCGCTATCGCCTCGGGGTCGTAGAACTCCCTCCTCTCTATCTCCATGCTGAGCGTTCTGCCGATCTGGCAGTAGACGCAGGCGTAGGAGCAGACCTTGTCAGGGATGTTGTTTATTCCCAGGCTCATCCCAAGCCTCCGCGAGGGAACCGGACCGAAGACGATGCCCATCACTCATCCCTCAGAAGCTCGTACACCAGCATGTCGACGTAGCCGGTTCCCGGCACGTGGTGGTGCCTTCTGAATCGTCCCGCAAGCCTGAAGCCGTTTGCCTCGAGAACCCTGATTGAAGCCTCGTTGGGTTCGTAGACGTTTGCGTACAGCTTCCTCAGGTTCATCCAGTCGAAGGCGTAAGTTATTATCAGGGAGAGGGCCTCCCTCGCGTATCCCTGACCCCAGTGCTCTTTCGACAGGTAGTAACCGACCTCCGCGTGACCGTCCCATGGGTCGATCTTCGACAGGCCTATGACGCCCACGAGGTCCTGTGTAGGGTTCTCGATTATCCCGAACACCCTCTCCCTCTCACTGTTCCTCCTGACCCGCTCGTACCACTCGACCTCGTCCTCGTACGTGAGCACCTCCCACGGTCTCTGGAGGAAAAGCTGGATTGATCGATCGTTGTACCACTCCCAGAGCCGCCTTAGGTCGTCCCTCGTGAGGACCCCAAGGGACACCGCCTTTCCCCTGAGGATTACAGGCCTCATGCCGCGCCCCCCGACCGCTCAGAAGTATCCCCTGTCCTCTTCCTCCTGCGTGGACGGCAGGTTCTGCTCGAGCATGGCCCTCTGCATCTCCTGAACCTTCCTCAGTATCTCCTCGGTCTCCTTAGCGCGTTCGTCGAGGGCCCCCATATCAACCTCCAGACCGAGTATCGCTGTGACAACGCTCAAAACGGCTTTTGCGGCTTTGGCGTCCACTATGTAACCGAGGCTCTCCCCGAGAAGGCTTATACCGAACATCCCCCTCAGCTTTCCCATGCCGAGGAGGAGACCCGCGGCGCCCACTATGGACCCGCCCTCGTCCTCTCTCCAGATGACGCTGACGGGACAGCCTTCCAGCCTCTTCACGTAGTAGTCCCTGAGGCTCTCGTCGGTGACGGCCGCCATGACCTTCGGCTCGCCCTCGAGTTCGGGAACCTGAAAGCCCCCCATGGTTATTATCTCGCGAACCCCCAAGTCCATCGTGAAGTCAAGGATCTTCCCAACCACCTCGAAGTGGCCCGGACTGTCGGTTGGAGCCACCTGCTGGTCTCCCGTCAGTATTATTAGGTCCCTCTCGCCGCCGTCGGCGTAGTAGAACTCGTTCTTCATGAGGTCCAAAACCGAGTTCTTCCTTATTATCGCCTGATGCATGAAGTGCGGTGAGTAGAGCTCGGCGAACTTCTCCGCCTTAAGCTCCTGTATGAGGTGATCCGCGGCGAGCTTTCCGACGAGCCCTATTCCCGGCAGGCCCTCTATGAGAACAGGATCCCTGAGTTTCGGCCTCTTGAGGACGTGCACGAAGCTCTCCTTCATCTCGCATCCCTCCTCCGTTCTATGCCTAACAGCTCCCTTTTAAGCTTCCTCCTGTACTCACCGTACGGATCCTCAGGCGAGAACCTGGCAGGATGGGCCACCTTGGTCTTTGAGCCGCACACGGGACAGGTCTCCTTGAGGGTGTACCTCCCGCAGGATGGGCACTTCCTTATCCTGAATCTCAAGACTCTCCCCTCACTCCTCCGATTCACTTCTTCCGCTTAACCTTCTTTATGCGCTTCTCCTTTCTTATGAGCGCTGCTTCTCCGCCCGCCTTTCTGATGACGCTGAGTATCTCGTCCGCGATGGCCTCAAGAACCTCCTCGGCCTTGTAGTAGTCAGGCGCTGTAACGTCTATCCTGTAGCGCGGGGCCCCCTGGTACGTGAACCTAACGTCTATCTCATCCTCCTCATTCGCCCTGTCGCGTGCCTTTATGAGCGCTTCCTTTATTATGTCGATTCCGTTGGGAGCGGGTACGGTTATCTCGAACTCCGCGTTTATCGTTACCCTCGGAACCTCAACGTAACTCTCTATTATCGGCTTCAGGGCGTCCAGCCACTCGTCCGGGATCTTTCCCCTGAGGGCCTCTATGCCATCCTGGGCGGCCTCCTCAAACGCCGCGTAAACCTCACCGTACTCCTCTTCAAGCGGAACCCAGACCTCCCTCCAGGCCTCATCAAAGCTCTTTCCTATGCTCTCGGCCGCCATCTTGAGCAGGTTCTCGGCCTTCTGGGCGCGCTTGTACTCCTGGAGCTTGGCCTTCCTCTGCTGCTGGTTGACGCGCTTGAGGCTCAGGTCTATGTGCCCCTTGCTCGGATCGACCCTTATAACCTTCGCGACTACCTTCTGGCCCTCCTTTATGAAATCCCTGACGTTCTTCACCCACGTCGACGCTACCTCGCTTATGTGCATGAAGCCCTCCTTTCCGGGGTACTCATCGAGCGTGAGGAAAGCTCCGTAGGGATGAATGTTCTTGACGGTTGCAACGACGAACTCTCCCTCCTCAGGATACTCCCTTGCTTTTCTCGGCATCTGACTCACCTTAGGGAGTTAGAAGGGAGGTATTTAAAGTTTAGTGAGATGGAAGCTCAAAAAAGACTTAAAGATGGCAGAGCCATCTCACTCAAGAACCTCAAGTATCTTGGCCTTTATTATGCCCTTGCCGCCGGTTGGCTCCACGAGAGTGGCGCCGCAGACCTGACAGCGGACGACCGTCGATGGGTGGCTGAACACTATCTGCTCGTTGCCGCAGTCTATGCACTTGACCCTCAGGAAGTGGGAGCGGGGCATCGGTATGAGGCCCTTTGGCATCGCCAACCTTCACACCTCCACCAGCTCGAACTTCTTGACGCGGAAGCCCTTACCCCTCGTGTGGGCCTTGCCGCAGACGGTACAGCGGAAGCGGAGGTCGAGCTTCTTGACGGGCTTCTCCCTTCCTGCCGGGTTCGGCCTCGGGAAACCGCGGTAACCCTTGAGGATCCTGCGGAAGCGCCTCTGGCCCTGGCTGAGCTCGCTCCTCGGCCTCTTCTTGACCCTCTCAACCTTGTGGATGGTATGTCTCTTACAGTAGGGGCAGTAGGTTCTTATCTGCTTGGGGTACTTCATACTACCACCTCCAGGCCCGGTGGGCTCCTTACAGACACCCCCGAGCGTTAGGCGTGATCATGGATCCCGCACTCATCGTTATTGATGGCGTTTTAAAATCTTTTGGTGGACTCACGTGAGCTTCCTCTTCCTCAGCACTTCCTCCATCCTGTCCATGGCCTCCTCAAGCTTCTCGTAAGCTGTGGCGTAGCTTATCCTTATGTAGCCCTCTCCAGCGTTTCCGAACGCACTGCCGGGGACCACCGCGACCCTCGCCTCGTTGAGCATGAGCTCGCTGAACTCCTTGTCGCTCAGACCCGTGTCCCTGACGCGCGGGAATATGTAGAACGCTCCCCTTGGCTTCACGGTTGGAAGGCCCATCCCGTTGAGGCGCTTCCAGACGAGGTTCCTCCTCCTGTCGTACTCGTTCCTCATCTCCTCTACAGCCTTCCAGCTCCTTTCATCCTCGAGGGCTTTGGCCGCGGCGTACTGGACGAACGTGACGGGGCAGGTGGCGTTGTACATCTGGAAGCGAACCATGCCCTCTATTATCCAGGAGGGGGCCGCGACGAAGCCGAGGCGCCAGCCGGTCATGGCGAAGGTCTTGGAGAAGCCGTTTATCGTCACCGTCCTCTCGAACATGCCGTCGAGCGAGGCTATGCTGTAATTCCTCGCGCCATCGTAGACGAAGTGCTCGTAGACCTCGTCGCTGAAGACTATGAGGTCGTGCTCGACCGCGAAGTCGGCTATCTCCTCAACGTCCTTCCTCGTCAGAACTGCACCCGTCGGATTGTTGGGGCTGTTTATTATGAGCGCCCTCGTTCTGTCGCTCACGTGCTTTTCAAGATCGTCAACGCTAAGGCGGAACTCGTTCTCCTCGTAGGTGGGAACCTCAACGGGTTTTCCTCCCGCGAGTATCACCGCAGGGGCGTAGCTGACGAACATCGGAGCAGGGATCAGAACCTCCTCCCCCTCCCCAAGAAACGTCGCCAGTCCGAGTATGAAGGCCTGATTGGCCCCGACCGTTATCATGACCTCTGACTTAGGATCAGCCTCTATTCCGTTCTGCTCCTTCAGCTTTCTTGCCACAGCCTCCCTGAGCATCGGCAGGCCCGCGTTTGGTCCGTAATGGGTCATGCCCATGTCGAGGGCTTCCTTGGCGTACTCCCTTATGTGCTCCGGGGTTACGAAGTCCGGCTCTCCAATGCCAAGGGATATGAGCCCCTCGACACCCTGGGCGAGGTCGAACAGTTTCCTTATCTCAGAAGGGTTCACCTGCTTCAGCTTATCACTGAGCGCCACGACGACCACCAGAGAGAGTTGCGGGGAGGGCTTATAACGTTACCCTGAGGGGTACGGGTTCACCGGAGATCACAGCTGGGCGTTACAGAATATCAGAATACACCGATCACCGGAGTATTCCCATGAGCTTCCTGCTGAGCATGAGGTGGAACTCAAAGTCTTTGAACAGACCCTCGTCTCCGAAGATCAGCTTGAGCTCGTCCAGCCCTGCCTTGCCGCCGAACTCGCCGTAGACGAGCGTTCCTCCCAGCTCCACAACCCCGAATATCGCCGCGAGGTTGAATATCAGCGTCCTCAGCTGGTACGCCGAGATCCCGTGCTCCCCCAGCTCGGAGGTCGGGTACTGGAACAGGAAGTACTCAAGCCCCTCCATCTCGGCCACGTCGGTTATGGCCCTATCCGCCGTCAGGAAGACGAGGAGGGTCGGCGTCATCTCATCGTAGTGCTTGAGCGTTTTGATTATTATCTCGTCGTTGTTGTGGCCCGTACCGTACCTCTCGGCCACTATTATCCTGCTCTTCAGCTTCTCGAACTCCCTGAGGGCTATGTATGCCGCTTTCCTCGACCTCTTCGTCCGCCTGTTCCTGAGCTCTCTGAGAGGGCCAGGGTTCCTCACGAGGCTCATGATCTCCAGAAGCTGGGAGTTCCTGTACTTGTAGTTCATGGCGTTCTCCACCTCCCACTTGACGCCCTCCGCGACCACTATCTGCCTTCCGTCCATTGGTCTGAAGTTGGATATGAACCTGTGGTAGAGGACGTTGGTGTCGGGGGCGAAGGCTACACCCTTCTTGAGGCTGTCGTAGAGCTCAAGCTGCCTCTCGAATTCGTAAACGTTGTCGTACGAGACTATGCCCGAGGATATGAAGCACTCGTAGAAGTCCGAGAACGTTGGCAGGTCTGGATGGGAGGCCCTGAAGTCGCCCCTGTCCGCGGTGACCCTGACGGAGTAGCCGCCGGCCGTCGGACGCACTGAGAAGAGCTTCAGGCCGTAGGGAGGATAGCTCACGTCGAAGCTTCCGAGGAGGTTGATCAGTATCTGGAGCTCGGGCTTCTGGATGACCTGGGACAGCCTATCCGCCATTCTCCCCACCGTCCTCCATCCCCCTTCCGAGGAAGTTCTTCATGCGCTGCATGTGAAGGGGTATCATCATGTACGGTCTGTCGGGGTAGTCCCTGTCGAGGAGGGCCATGTACACGACCCTATCGACGGGGTAATCCTTTATCTGAACCAGCGCGGCGGCCACGAGGGCCTTCCTTCCGGAGGTTATGTCGAGGCCTATCATGTAGCCGGCCCGTGAGAGGGCCGTGAAGACCTCCCTGAACTTCTTATCGGCATCGAGGAAGTCGTCGTCAGGGATGACCACTGTCTTTATCTGGGGACTTACTCCGTAGGCCTCCGAGAGGAGGCGGAGAGCCTCGACGACCTTTCTGAGGGTTTTGGAGTACTTCTCCTCAGTGAAGACGTAGACCACCTCGGGCTTCCTGCCCCGCGAGAGCACGGAGTAGTAGGTGTTCACGAGGGGCCAGGATGATCTCCCAAGGAGGGCGACGTAGGCAACCCGACTGCCGCTCATGGTTGAATGGTCGGTGTCGTGGGTTATAACGTTAACCTACTATCAAGCTCACAGTTCGTCAACTTCTCCCCTGGGTTCCAACCGAACGAGCCTCCCCACCTTCTCCACGACATCCATCGCGTTTCTCCCGAAGATAAGGACCATCGGCTCCTTTCCCCAGTCACCGAGGTGGTAGATCACGTCGGGCCTCCGTCCCACCTTCTTTACGGCGGTTTCGATGCCCCACTCCATCGTCCCGCGCTCGGCCCGCTTCACCTCCTCGGGCTCCTCTCGCCTATCGTAGAAGGAGACAGTAAAACCGAGCTCCCTGGCCCTGCTGATCAGATCATCCGAGTAGCGAAGGTTGATGACGGCTCTAATTCCTTGGTGGAACTCCCTGATCCTGAGCAGGGCCCTCCTCAAATGATCGCTCGCCCCGAGCTCCACCGGCCCCACCGGCTTGATGGTCTGCCCGTAGCGGACGATCCTCCCTTTCACCGCGAAGACCTCGCCGAAGGGAGTTGCGAGGGCAAAGTTCGTCCCGACCTCAGGAACGTGGGGGTTGAGCCTTTCCCCGAGCTTTACGAGTTCAGCAACTGCTCTCTCAAGCTCTTCCTTAGCCCTCCAGCGGAACGAGTCTCTCTCCAGCTCCCAGAGCGGATTAACCGCCTTTGCCTCAGCCTTCGAGAACCTCACGGCACCCTCAACGAACCTCTTTGCCCTCTCAACGGCCCCAGGCAGCTCAAGGCCCCTCGCGAGGAGGGCGGCCAGGGCTGATGAGAAGATGCACCCCGTTCCGTGGGTGAAACCATCGGCCCGCTCCCCCGGAAACTCGTAGAACCTGCCCCTCCAGAGGAGGACGTCGGTGAGGTCGAGGTGGCCCCCCTTAACGACCGCTGCCTCGGCGCCGAGGTCTTCAACCATCTTCTCAGCGGCCGATTTCATGTCCTCAACCGACCGGATTTTGATACCGCTGAGGACCTCCGCCTCCCGAATGTTTGGAGTGACTATCGAGCCCCTCACAAGGGGCTTAAGGGATTCCGCTGAGTCCGCGAGTTTGAAACCGGTGCTCGAAGCCATAACCGGGTCGAAGACCCTGATGAGGCCCTCCGTCTCCTCGGCCACGGCTTCAGCTATCCCCCTGCTCCCTATCATCCCAACCTTGACGGCCTTTATCTCGAAGTGTCTCTTAACCGCCCTCACCTGATCCCTCACGGCCTCAGGAGGGAGGGGAAAGGATCCCAGCACCTCATCGGGGTTCTGATAGGTAACCGCGGTGAGAACGGGGAGCGGATGTTCGCCTAAAGCAGAGACCGTCTCGATGTCGGCCTTCAGACCTGCTCCGCCTCCCGTGTCAAGGCCCGCCACGATGAGAACGGCCATCCAATCACCCCGATTTCTCAGCCCGCCCAAGCTTCTCGAGGATCTCAAGGGCAGCCTTTCTTCCGCTCAGGAACATCCCGCCGAATATCGGCCCCATCCTCGGCGCTCCGGCCAGGGCGTTCGCCGCCATCCCGGTAACGTAGAGGCCGGGGAAGACCTCCCTCGTGTTCTTCACCGTCAGCTCCTCGCCCTTCTCGGCCCACATCGGCCCCTCGCCAGGAACCTCAAGGAGCCCGCGCCTGACGAGGTGCCCGCTCACCTGCGCCCCGTGGCCCGTTGAATCAACAACGAACCGCGCTTCAACCGTGAGTGGATCGACGTGCAGACCTGTCATAAGAACGGGGGTCCAGTTGATCACCACCCCCGCCACGCGGCCGTCCTTGACCATGAGATCCTCAACCTCGACCATGTTGAAGAACCTCGCTCCAGCCTTCACGGCTCTGCTCGCTATCGTCGCTGCCGTCTCGATGGCATCGGCAACGTAGAGACCGTCTCTGAACGGCCCGTACCGTACACCGAGCTCGTCAAGAGTCTCCCTGGCCTCCTCCTGAACGACTATTCTGTTGAAGCCCATGGCCCCTCCCCAGATTCCGCCGCCGATTGAGAGCTTCTTCTCGAATATGGCAACCTTCACCCCGTTCTTAGCGAGGTAATAGGCAGCAACCATTCCGGAGGGACCGGCGCCGACTATCGCCACGTCGAGGCTCAGACTGTCAAGGAGCTCGTCCATGTAGGTCTCCACTATCGCCCTGCTTATCTCAACCTCCCTCATCGCGACCACCCAAAACCTTTTAAGTCCCGCTGAAAACTCAGTTTTGGGGCTTAAAAACTTTATTATAAACGGTTCTGAACGGGTGGTTGGGATGACCCAGCTTGAAGAGGCCAGACGCGGAAGGATAACCGACGAGGTAAGGTTCATCGCAGAGCGGGAGGGTGTGGATCCCGAGAAGCTCAGGAGGAGCGTGGCCAAAGGCCACACCGTCATCTTTCGCAACGTCCACCACGACTGGGTGAAGCCGGTCGCGGTTGGAAGTGCGGTTCGTGTTAAGGTCAACGCGAACATAGGAACCTCACGCGACATAGTGGACGTCGAGGCCGAGATAGAGAAGGCGAAGGTTGCCGTCAAATACGGCGCCGACACGATAATGGACCTCTCCACCGGCGGCGACATCGATTCAATCAGGAAGGCCATAATGAAAGCCGTTGACGTGCCAATCGGAACCGTCCCGATCTACCAGGCCGCAGAGGAGGCGCTGGCCAAGGGAAAGGCAATCATAGAGATGACCGAGGACGACATGTGGAGGGCCGTCGAGAAGCACTTCAGGGACGGTGTCGACTACGCGACGATTCACGTTGGAGTCACGAGGGAGGTCGTCGAGAAGATGAAGCGCGTTAAGCGCGTCGTCGGCATGGTCTCGCGCGGCGGAACCTTCCTCGCGGCATGGATACTCCACTGGGGGGAGGAGAACCCGTTCTACAGGGACTACGACTACCTCCTTGAACTCGCTAAGGAGTACGACGTCGTTCTGAGCCTCGGCGACGGTCTGAGGCCCGGTGGGTTACCAGATGCAGGCGACGAGCTCCAGGTGGCTGAGCTTTACACCCTCGGGAGGCTCGTCAGGCGTGCGAGGGAGGCGGGAGTCCAGACGATGGTCGAGGGGCCTGGCCACGTTCCGATCGACCAGATACCGGCGCAGGTGAAGCTCGCGAAGGTGGCAACTGAGGACGCTCCCTTCTACGTCCTCGGTCCGCTGGTCACCGACATATTCCCCGGCTACGACCACATAGCGGGGGCGATAGGCGGGGCGATAGCCGCCCTTCACGGTGCCGACTTCCTCTGCTACGTGACTCCCTCTGAGCACCTCGGACTGCCGACGGTAGAGCACGTCCGCGAGGGGGTCATCGCTGCAAAGCTCGCGGCCCACGCGGTCAACCTGACGCGCTTTGAGGCGGACTTCAGGAAGGACTACCTCATGAGCGCCGCACGCGGAAGGCTCGACTGGGCGAAACAGTTTGAGCTGAGCCAGGATCAGGACCGGTTCATCGAGATAAGGAAGGAGAGGCCGACGAAAACTGAGGCCTGTTCGATGTGCGGCGATCTGTGTGCGATAAAGCTCATCCAGGACATGCTGCGGAGGAGATGAGGGGAAGAGTTATATCCGATTCACCCGAGAGTTCATGGGCTGAACCATGGGGATCAGGGTGGGCAACGTCAGGGTAAGGTTCACGGGTGAGCTAAAGGACGGATTTGAGAGGGGCTTCATGAGCCCGTTCTCACGGAGGTACCTCCCCGACGTTTCAGAGCTTGCGGGTCCGTCGGGGAAAGCAGACGTAGTTGTGGAGAGGAAGGCAAGCGGAGATTTTCGCGTTGTCGGCTCGTGCTACGGTGACGACCTGGATAGGTACACTGTGAAGTCCCCAGTACCCGCCGCGTACGGAAGCGAGGCTCCGGTGTTCTTCCTCCTTCAGGCGGTTTCACGGGCGTGCCTGAAGAAGGGGGACGTCATCGTGACCGACTCCGTGGGAGTCTCAACGCAGGATGGGGAGACGGTTCTGTTCCTCGGTTACCCGCACACGGGAAAGAGCACGATATCCGCGCTCGCGATGGCGAGCGGTCTGACCGTCCTTAGCACAGAGAACACCGTGCTGAGGATCGCCGACGATCACCTCAGGGTGGTGGGCGGGACTGACGTTTTGGTCTATGATCCATCGGTGGAGGATCTCTACGACGTTCACCTGCCGTACGACGAGACGACGAGGAGCGGCTACAGGATACTGGATCTCTCAGGCGACGTGAAGAGGCGAGAAGCCCTGAGGAAAGGGACGACGGTCGACAGGATAGTGATCCTCCACGCGGCCTTCAACTGCAGGGGAGCGAGCTTCTCGCGGGTTAAGGGGAGGAAGACAAAGAAGGTGCTCTGGCAGTTCTCAACGGCCCTGATCAAAGGGCTCGACTACTACGAGCCGATGCCGCTGGACATGCCCCTCACCGGGAAGGTAAAAGAAAACCTGATGAGGTTCCTCAGCACGGCCTCGACAGTTTACGAAGGCAGGATCATAGAGGCGTTCGGGGGACACGAGGAGATACTGCGGGCTTTGATCGGGCGTCAATGATCGAAGCCAGTAACTCCTGACAGCGCTGGCTCGGGCTCAAGGCCAGGACCCCTTCCCCAACTTTCGTGACAGGTTGGCCATCTCTATTGCCGCCAGTGCGTACTCAAAGCCCCTGTTGATCTTTATGCCGGACCTGTCGAGCGCCTGAAGCTCATCCTCGGCCGTGACGACCCCGAACACCACAGGGACGCCCGTCTGGAGGGAGACAGCGGCCACACCCTTGGCGACCTCGTTGGACACGAGTTCGTGGTGCCTCGTCTCTCCCCTTATAACCGCCCCCAAGGCGAGTATCGCATCGTAGTTCCCGCTCTCGGCGAGCTTCTTGGCGGCTAAGGGTATCTCAAACGAACCCGGGACCTTGACGACGTCGACCCTCTCCACCCCGTGCCTCCTGAAGCAGTCCAAAGCTCCGTCAAGGAGCTCCTTCGTGAGGAGATCGTTGAACCTTGCCACGACTATGCCCATGCTCAGACCCTCACCCTTGAGTTCACCCTCGAAGTTCCGAACCTCCATACCGATCACCCCGAACGAACCACCATTGTCATGGATCAAAGGAATATCCTGTGTCCCAATTTCTCGGCCTTCACCTTTAAGTAGGTTCTGTTGTACTCGGTGACCTCCGGCGGTGCGGGTACCACCTCAACGACTTCCATGCCGAGCTCCCGCAGGGCCCTCACCTTGTCGGGGTTGTTGGTTATCAGCCTGACCCTCTCCACCCCGAGGGCCCTCAGCATCTGGAAGGCCGCCTCGTAGGTCCTCTCGTCGGGCCTGTGCCCTATGGCCTCGTTGGCCTCAACTGTGTCAAGCCCCTTATCCTGAAGCTCATAAGCCTTGATCTTCTCCTTCAGGCCTATTCCACGTCCCTCCTGATCCATGTATAGCAGTATGCCTCCCTCCTGCGCTATCATCCTGAGCGAGTTGGCCAGCTGGCTTCCGCAGTCACACTTCAGAGACGCCAGCGTATCCCCCGTCAGGCACTTGGAGTGGATCCTCACGAGGGGAGCGTCGCCGTAGGGCTCCTTGACTATCGCAACGTGCTCCTTGAAGTCCAGCTCGTTCTCGAAGGCTATTATCCTGAACTCGCCGTATCTCGTGGGAAGTCTCGCGTTGGCGTAAACCCTTATCAGCTGCTTCCTCCTCACGAATTCCCTCCAGACGTCATCCGTTGTCAGGACTGGAAGATCGTGCTTCCTCGCGAGCTCAAGGGCGTAGTCGCGGTTGTGGGAGTCGCCGCTCCCGTCGAGGATCTCCACTATCAGCGCGTACCTCCTGAAGCCGAGGATCTCCATGAGCTCCAGCGAGCTCTCTGTGTGCCCGCGGCGTCTGTTGAGCCCGATCCCGCCGAGGAGGTGCAGGTGGCCGGGGTACCTGAAGTGCTCCACCCCAAGCCCCTCAGCGAGCTTCCTCGCTGTTAGGGCCCTCTCCTCAGCGGTTATCCCCGTGAATGTCTCGGAGTAGTCAACGGGGATCAGGAAGTTGGTCTCCCCTCCCTTGCTCGGCAGGGGAAAGAAACCCCGCCTGAGGGCCTCCTCCATGTCCATAGTGAGGCAAAGGAGGCCCTTCATCGAGAGCATGAAGTTGACGACCTCAGCCGAGGCTATCTCGGCCGGGTAAATCAGATCAGCCTCGAACTCCCTCCTGTCGTCTATGAGAACCACGGGTTTTCCGGACAGAACCGCCTCCCTGATGGTCTTAGCGTCCATCGTCTTCACCGTTCCATCATCAGTCACAAAAATTTAAAGTTTTGTTCTATTTATGGAACAAATGGGAGGACACGCCCCGCACGTACCTCGCCACGACGTCGATCTCGTAGTTGACCCTGTCCCCGGGCCTCAGGAGTCCGAGGTTCGTCCGCTCGAGGGTGTACGGGATGACCTGAACCTTAAAGCGCGTCCCCTCGACCTTAGCGACAGTCAGGGAAACGCCGTTGAGAGCTATCGACCCCTTGTCCACAACGCCCCACCTCTCGGGCGGCATCTCGAACGTCATCCACACCGTGTTCCCCCTCCTGACGGAGGCGAGGAACCTCACCGTCCCGTCGACATGGCCGGTGACTATGTGCCCGTCCAGACGGTCGCCAACCCTCAGGGCTCTCTCGAGGTTCACCACCCTCGCCTCTCGCAGGTTCGTCCTCCTGAGGGTCTCCTCGCCGACGTCAAAGACCGCCGTGCCGTCCTCGAAAGAGACGACCGTCAGGCAGGCCCCGTTAACCGCCACACTGTCTCCGGGCTTTACATCGAAGGGAAGATCAACGCGGAGCTTTCCCGCCGCGTAGCGGGCCCTTCCGGTTCCCTCAACGATTCCGGTGAACATCCCCACCACCCGGGCGAGCCGTTATCAGAAGGCTGTCGCCGAGCCTCTTCACCGATTCGACGCCGATGCCCCATGCATCGTCGGCATTCTCAGCACTCAGGCACTCAAAAGGCTTTATCCCCGCCCCAAAGAGCTTCGGGCCGTAGAACAGGTAGAGTCTGTCAGCGTGGGGCAGGAACTGACACGCGGCCCTCCCGCCTTCGACCAGGACGCTGTCGATCCCGAGCCCCCCAAGCCTCCTCAGGATTCCCCCGGGATCCGTCTCGGGGTAGGCCTCGGCTATCCCCTCGAAATCCTCCGGAACGTCCGTGAAGAACACCACCCTGCCGTCCCCGAACATCCTGAACCTCCTTCCATTCTTAACCGCTTCCGCCACCCTTCCGCGTCCATCCAGAACGACCTTGATCTTCTCGGGGCAGTCGGGCAGCCTGCAGTTCAAGCGCGGGTCGTCCCGCAGGACGGTCTCCGCCCCAACCATGATCGCCATGTGCCTCCTCCTCAGCCTCTGAACCTCCATCCGCGCCTCCTCCCCGGTTATCCACTGAGATGAGCCACTCTCAGTTGCGATGAAACCGTCAAGGGTCATGGCGAGCTTTATAGAGACGTAAGGAACCCCTTCCGTAACGTACTTGATGAAAACCTCGTTGAGCCTCCTCGCCTCCTCCTCGAAGAGACCGACCTCGACATCTATTCCTGCTTTCCTCATCTTCTCAATTCCCCTTCCGGAGACGAGGGGGTTTGGATCCTCCATGGCCACGACGACGCGCCTGAAGCCCTCCCTTATTATCCTGTCAGCGCAGGGAGGCTGCTTCCCCCAGTGGGAACACGGCTCAAGCGTCACGTACATTGTAGCCCCCCTGACGTCGTGTCCCCTGGATTTGGCATCCTCTATGGCGTTCACCTCGGCGTGCTTCTCCCCGAAGCGCCTGTGCCAGCCTGCTCCTATTATCCGTCCGTCCTTAACGATGACAGCCCCGACCATGGGGTTGGGGTTCGTCCACCCCTCGCCCCTCCTCGCGAGCCTCAGGGCGAGCCTCATGTACAGCTCATCGTCCCTCAACTTCCTCCCCCTGTTAAATCCATCGGGTCGGTTTAGAACTTTTCCGTTCCGCCCCTTCCGCTGACCATTGACCGTGGGTGTAACATTTATATCCAGATATCCAAGCTTAAATGGTGGGCATATGGAAGATAAATACTCACATGATGAATACGCGTGGATGGAGAACCTCAGCGATGAGCGGGTTCTGAGGATGATTGAGGAGGAGAACGCCAGGTTCAGGAGGTTCGTGGACAAGCTCAGCAGCGAGCTCTTTCCGGAGGTCTGGGAGCTTTACTCGATGGGAATTCCCACCTTGGTTCAGCCGACGGAGAGAGGAGTGCTGTGCATGGTCCGGGAGGGCAGGAGACAGGTCATAAGGTGGCTCAACGGCGACGTCGTGGTCGATTCCAGCGAGCTTGGGGATACCGTTCTTCTCCAGTGGTTCACCGCCGACGAAAGCGGCAGGAGGCTCGCGTACAGCTTCTCGGAGGGCGGATCAGACGAGGGGATCACGAGGATAATCGACACGGAGACGGGAGAGGTTCTCGACGAGATCAAACCATCGGTCTGGAACGTTGAATTCACCGAGAACGGCTTTTACATGGCGAGGTTCTACAGGAGGGGGAAGACACCCGACGGGATGGACGCTCCGGCCGAGAGGGTGTTTCTGAAGGATGAGAAAGGCGAGAGAATGGTTTTTGGAGAGGGACTGAGCTCGGGGTACTTCATGGAACTCAGAAAGAGCTCCGACGGCAAAAGCGCCATGATGACGGTTAGCCTTGGCTGGAACAGCTCAAAGGTCTACGTTGGTCCGTTCGAGCGGCCTGAGGAATGGAGGGAGGTCTACAGCTCGGAGTCCCCCGCCAGCCCCGTGGACGTCGTGGATTCCCGCCTCTACGTCCTGACGAAGGAGGGCAGGGGGACCGGCAGGGTAATCTCCATAGACCTCGAAGACGGAAGCACCGAGGACGTCATCCCCGAGACGGACTTCCCGATAGACTGGGCGGTTGTGGCTGGAAATCGCCTGATCGTCGGCAGACTGGTCCACGCGAGCCACGTCGTCGAGGTCCACTCCCTGAGCGGCGAAAAGATCCGGAACTTAAGCTTCAGCCCTCCCGGAACCGTCGTACCGTCCAGACCCCTTGGGGACTCGGTCCTCCTGAGGTACGAGAGCTTCACCGTTCCCTACAGGATCTACGAGCTGACGGCTGGGGATGAAGTGGAGCTCAGGCTCATCGACGGGAAGGAGATAGAGGGCAGGTACAGGGTCGGCGAGGAGTTCGCAACGTCGAAGGACGGGACTCCAATCCACTACTTCACGGTGAAAGGCCAGGGAAAGGACAGAAAGAAGGCCTGGGTCTTCGGCTACGGGGGCTTCAACATCGCCCTGACGCCGAGGTTCTTCCCGCAGGCCATACCGTTCATAAGGCGGGGCGGCACGTTCGTCATGGCCAACCTGCGCGGTGGAAGCGAGTACGGAGAGGAGTGGCACAGAGCGGGAATGAGGGAGAACAAGCAAAACGTCTTCGACGACTTCATAGCGGTCCTTGAGAAGCTCAAGGGCGAGGGCTACAAGGTCGCGGCCTGGGGAAGGAGCAACGGCGGTCTCTTGGTCTCCGCCACGCTCGTTCAGAGGCCGGACGTCATGGACGCCGCTCTTATAGGCTACCCGGTCATAGACATGCTCCGCTTCCACAGGCTCTACATCGGGAGCGTCTGGGTTCCGGAGTACGGCGATCCCGACGATCCAAAGGACAGGGAGTTCCTGCTCAGGTACAGTCCCTACCACAACGTGAAGCCAGCCAGCTACCCGCCGACGCTCATATACACTGGCCTCCACGACGACCGCGTGCATCCAGCGCACGCCCTCAAGTTCTTCATGAAGCTCAGGGAGGTCGGGGCTCCCGTTTACCTGAGGGTCGAGACGTCGAGCGGGCACATGGGGGCATCGCCCGAGATAAGGGTCAGGGAGCTCTCGGACCTGCTCGCCTTCGTGATGAGGACGCTGATATGAGGTGGTCACATGACCGAGCCAAAGAACATAGTGCTCAAGGAGAGTGAGGAGGTCGAGGGGACCCCAATCGAGGGGCCCTGGCCCGATGACGTTTCAAGCCTCGAGGAAGTTCTCGACTACTACGGGCGCATAGGCTTT
>JAADEC010000076.1 GCA_013153595.1 Thermococci archaeon
CGCACTACTTCTACTCGAGGCTCAACCGCGAGCTCGAGCTGATGAGCATCGACAGGCGCTACGAGTCGAACGCCGACGCGATAGGCAGGATCCCCGCTAAGGAGCAGCTCGACATCGAGCTTGCCACGAACTACACCGTAATAGGCAACATCCCGCTCGTGCTCAGAGAGAGCCTGCTCATGGACGTAATCGAGGCCGGCGAAAGGGTCGTGGAGGCTGCTGAGGAGCTCATGGGCGGGCTCTGGGGTCCTTTCTGCCTTGAGGGGGTATACACCGAGGATTTAGAGTTTGTCGTCTTCGAGATTTCGGCGCGTATTGTGGCTGGAACGAACCCCTTCGTCCACGGCTCGCCATACAGCTGGCTCCGCTATGACTTCCCTGTGAGTACGGGCAGGAGAATAGCGATGGAGCTTAGAGAGGCACTCGAGGAGGATAGACTGGAGGAAGTTTTGAGCTGAGTCGATGCGTTCGTGTTTATAAGGGCGATTCAAAACCCTGGAGGGTGATACGATGTGGGAGGACTTCATAAGGGAGAAAGTTGAGGAGATAAGGAAAACGGTCGGTGACGGGAAGGCGATAATAGCGCTCAGCGGGGGAGTTGACAGCTCAACGGCCGCGATACTCGCGCATAAGGCAATAGGCGATAAGCTTCACGCTGTGTTCGTTAACACGGGCTTCATGCGCAAGGGTGAGCCTGAGTTCGTGGTGAAGACCTTCCGCGACGAGTTCGGGCTCAACCTCCACTACGTCGATGCGAGCGAGCGCTTTTTCAGGGAGCTTAAGGGCGTTACAGATCCGGAGGAGAAGAGGAAGATAATAGGTCGAGTTTTCATCGAGGTCTTCGAGGAGGTTGCGAAGGAGATAAACGCCGACTTCCTTATTCAGGGGACAATCGCCCCGGACTGGATAGAGAGCAGGGGGAAAATCAAGAGCCACCACAACGTCGGCGGCCTGCCTGAGAGGCTCGATCTCAAGCTGATAGAGCCGCTCCGCGACCTCTACAAGGATGAGGTGAGGGAGCTGGCGAAGGAGCTCGGGCTTCCGGAGAAGATCTACAGCAGGATGCCATTCCCCGGGCCGGGACTGGCCGTCAGGGTTCTCGGAGAGGTTACGCCGGAGAAAGTTGCCATAGTCAGGGAAGCAAACGCGATCGTCGAGGAGGAGATAATGAAGGCCGGGCTCAGGCCGTGGCAGGCCTTCGCGGTTCTGCTCGGCGTCAAGACTGTCGGAGTTCAGGGCGACGTTAGGGCCTACAAGGAGACGATAGCGGTCCGCGTTGTGGAGAGCCTCGACGGGATGACCGCCAACGCCATGAACGTTCCATTTGACGTCCTTCAGAGGATAGCGTTCCGCATAACGAGCGAGATCCCTGAAGTCGGAAGGGTGCTCTACGACGTGACCAACAAGCCCCCGGCCACGATAGAGTTCGAGTGAAGGCTTATTTACCATTACATCCAAACTGCGACGGTGGGAATATGGGTGAGATCATTGAGGTCATCTACGAGAACGGTGTGCTGAAGCCGCTTAAACTCACGGGGGTGGGCCTATGATACTCATATTGGACAACGGCGGACAGTACGTCCACAGGATCTGGAGAACCCTGCGCTATTTGGGTGTCGAGGCGAAGATAATCCCCAACACGACCCCCCTTGGGGAAATCAAGGCGATGGAGCCGAAAGGGATGATCTTCTCGGGCGGACCCGACATCGAGAAGACGGGCAACTGTTCGGCCATCCTGGAGCACTACGACGAGTTCAGCGTCCCGATCCTCGGGATCTGCCTCGGCCACCAGCTCATAGCGAGGCACTTCGGAGGGAAGGTCGGCAGGGGCGAGAAGGCCGAGTACAGCCTCGTTGAGATTGAGATCGTTGATGAGGACGATCTCTTCGTCGGCTTCCCGGGGAGGCTGAAGGTCTGGGAGAGCCACATGGATGAGGTCAAGGAACTGCCGCCGGGCTTTAGACTGCTCGCGAGGAGCGAGACCTGCCCTGTTGAAGCTATGAAACATGAAGAGTTGCCGATATACGGCGTTCAGTTCCATCCGGAGGTTGCCCACACGGAGCGCGGGTCGGAGGTGTACAAGAACTTCGTGGCGCTGACAAAAACTTTTTAAGGTTGTGCCTCTTACTTTTTATGGTGATAGTTTGGGACATACGATTTATTATAAAACGGCAGTTGATGGATGGAAGGAATTCATGAGCTTCGTTGAGCGGGTCTGTTACGGTCTCGGCTACTCCGTCGAGGAGGACGAAGACGCCCTGATAGTCATCCCGGAGTGCCCCCTCGTGGAGCCGCTTATAATAGAGAGAAACGGTAGCGGCTTCGTGAAGACCAACCTCATAGAGCCCTGCCACTCCATCTACCTGCTGCTCCTTCACTCGATCTCATCCTTCGGCTCGGTATCGGTGTTCGAGGACTGATGCTCAAGGACCTCGAGTATTCTGACGGGAACCGCGCTCCTCAGAGGCCTCTCCTCCACGAGCACCTTCACGATTCTGCCGCTTTCCACCCCCTTGGTCAGGGGTAGCCAGTAGAGGCCGGGCTTGACGTTCGCCGCTATGTCGTCGTGGACGAAAACGCGGGCGAGATCCTCCTTGACATCCTCCACAACTCCGTAGGCGTAGTCCCTTCCGTGCCTCTCCCTGAACCACCAGCGGAACAGCAGAACCGCCACGGCTATCGCTCCAACGTAGGCGTAGTAGTAATAGACCCCGAGCCTCATCCTCCTCATGACCGCGTAGCCCATGAACGCCGCGAAGGCTATCGCCGATACGCCGTAGTAGAAAACCCTGTAGGCTTCGTAATCGAGCATGAACGCCCCGTACCTCCTGAGGAACCTGCGCAGGTAGGTGAAGTAGACCACCGCGGTGCATGGGACCGTTACCCTGCTGTGAGGGAGCATAACCTCCGCGAAGTTGACCGCGAGGTAGAGCAGGAAGACGACCTGAAGGTGGAGGCTCATGAGCTCGTGGACGGTCACCCTCTTGCGCGTGAGCTTGGCCGTCAGCCTCATCCCCGGCGGTCTCTCCGCGGGTCTCGGGTTTATGAGCTCCTTCAGGGCCTTCCAGACCCCCTCCACTCCCTCACCCACTCTGTAGAGGAAGTCCTCGAACGTCATGCTATCACCTGTAGCTCAGGTACTTCCAGACGTCCCTGCCGAAGACGACGTATGCAGAGCCGTTGTCGAGGAAGAACTGGATTGATGAGAGATACGAGTAGCTACCCGTTCCCCAGGATATTCCCCACACGCGGTAGCCCCTCAGGGGGGTGGCTGGATCCGTGAATGTGGACGGGAAGTAGTAGCTGAACCAGTAGTAGTCGGCCGATGAAACGTTGGTCGCACCCTTCCCCGTGCTTGCCGCGGCCTCCATCAGCAGGGTATCCGCGGGCGGGTAAACGAAGCTCACAAGACCTATCGGATAGTAGTGCCCGTTGCTGGCCAGACCAAGGGCCCTCTGCATTGCCTTCGCCGCGTTCCAGTATTCGCCGTTTATCCCCGTGTCGGCGGGGTTGAGCTTGCCCTCAAGCCGCTCGAACAGGCTCGGTCCTGCGTAGACGCCGAAGTATGAGTCGTTCTCAAGGCAGTTCAGGAACGGCTGAAGGTCGAAGGCCGCTGAGGAGTACGAGTAAGGCTGGACTATGTTGGGGCTCTGAAGGACTCCACTGAACGTCACGCCGCTCGTAACGTAGGGAGGACCGATGATGATCCAGTCGAACTTTGCCTCACCGTTGCCGTTCGCGACTTTTGCGACTATCGAGACGTTCCACGAGCCTGTAAAGCTGCCCGTATAGCTGATCGTTGAAGTTCCGGTCACCCTCGTGAGGTTCAGCTCGGTGGCCGAAACGTTGAGGTCGTAGCGGTTGAAGCCCGAGGGACTGTAACCGCCCGAGGTGAGCTGGATCCAGTTCTTCCAGAGGATGAGGTAGGGTGTCCAGGAGCTCCCCGTCGCCTCGTACTCCACAGGCTTGTGAGTTGCCTGATGCTTGATTATGGTCTCGTTCAGCAGGGTCAGATTTAGGTACTTCCTGACGTAGAAGAACTGGTACTCGCTCGGTCCCTTGTAGAACTGACCGAGTCCCACGGCTGTGTTGTTTTCTGAGTAGATATCGTCAATCCAGCCATCGTAGTAGCTGACCTCCTTTGTGTCCCCGCTCCACGTGCCGATGAAGGGCCCCGTCTGGTTCTGATACGTAGTTACGTCAGCGTAATTGTCGCTGATCCAGTTGTAGTCGATCGCTATCTCGACTTGAGTCCAGGCGTTTTTCTTGTACCTTCCTCCCGTGTCAAGCTTGTCATCGTATCCACCGCTCTGAACGTTGAAATCTCCGAGGTATCCGTATTTGCCTATTACATGCTCCATCCAGGCCCAGTTCGTGGAGTCTATGTACCACATCCAGAACGGCTGATTCCTTATGTAAACGTCCATCCCGATAACGTATCTATAGTACGGGAACGTCTTCTTCGTCCAGAGCCACAGTCTGTTTTTGTACTTGAGGCTGCTGCTTCCTAACTCCAACACCCCGTTTCCTGCACTCAGGTAGTTTGTGTTCCCTCCAACGTTCCACCCGTGCTGTTTGAGGAGGGTGGCTATCTCGGAACTGCTCATGCCGGCTTTCAGGTAGGAGAAATTGTCAAAGAACTCAAAGACAGCGCTCCCGTTGCCCCTCGTTTCTTCTCCCGTGTTGTAGAGTATCTTGAGGTGGGTTCCAACGTAGGTGTTGAGGGTGATGTAGTAGAACGTCCTGGAGTTATAATACGGATACGTTCCGTGACTGTACCTAAGCGAATTATCGCTGCCTATGGAAAATCCATAAACGTAATTGTACGGTTTCCAGGTGTAATCGGATATAACCTTTGTGTAATACCTCCTCGTCAGGTTAACCTTGACCCAGATTAAAGCTCCGTTCTTGTTCCAGTACTCTATCCAGAACGGGACAGGCTTCCCCTCGTCGTTCACGATCTCTATGCTTGCGTTGTTTCCGCTGTAGAGTATCCCTTGAATCTGGGTTGAGTTAAGGTAGATCGGTACCTGAATGCTCCGGTATGCAACACTCGTCCCGTTTATCCTGACCAGCTGTTCGTCGAGCCATTCCTTGGCGGTTTGAGCGTCTGTGGATGTGTTTATCCAGTGCGTGTCTCCATCGTAAGTTCTTGCAGGAGGTGCGTTCCAGCGCCCTTCAGTGAAGTTGTAGTATATCACATCGCTAAGGCGTGACACCGATGATGTTCCGCTCGTGTTGTACGGCCAGTAGACGTACGAGTCGTTGACCCGACCGTACCTAACCACAACGTCAAGGTAGTTCTGTCCGGCGGTCGGTGGCCGATAGAGCCCAACTCCGGCGTTCAGCTGTGATGTGTTCATGCCCCAGCGGACGAAGAACGGCTCGCTGAAGGTGGCCCTACTCACCGCCGCCCGGGTCTCACCCGTCGAGTTGAAGAAGAGCCAGCTCTTTCCAACGCTGTACTGAACGGAGTCGTTGTAGTTCCAGAAGTCTGTGTTCTTGTATAGGAAGTCGTCGAGAACGTAGAAGAGACCGCTGGCATCGTAGCCCCGCGTCTCTAAGCTCGGATCGTCCGAGAAGTAGAGGGAGTAGCTGTTAACGTTCGTCGTCTTCATCCACAGCCACAGCTTCCCGTTCGGGCTCCAGTACTCGATCCAGAACGGTATCTGCCTTCCGTTCGAATCGTATATCAGTATGGACGCGCTATCGTCGGTGTGTGCTATCAGCTGGTTGAGGCTTTTGCCCCCGTACGTCCAGTCGTTCATGTCTATGACGAGCAGGGTCAGGCTGTCCGGCCTGAAGTTCGTCAGCGTGAAGTTGACGCGGTAGTTGTAGTTCGTGCTCACGTTCCCCCAGTTGCCCCTGAGGGTTGGAAGGGTGACGTTTCCGTAGACGAGGACCCCCCTGTCCCTGTTTCCGAAGATCCTCTCGGGATTGGCCGAGAGGTTGAACAGCTTTGACTGGGGGCTGACGGTCCATATGGCCGTTGAGTTGAGGAATATGCTCGAGTAGTAGTCACCGACTATGTGGAGGACGGTCGAGTTGCCAACCCCGAGAACCCACTTCACGGGCTTCGCCCCTATCTCAGGATAGGGGAAGTTGCAGATGTTTATGACCCTTGAGACCTTGTAGGGACTGCTCTTGGTGGCGAGGGCGTACGAGGGATCCTCGAGTCCTGTGATGTCTATAACCGAGTACACGTAGCCCTTCGTCGGGAGGCTTCCCCTGTAGATCACGCGGCCGTTGAGATCCCTTATGGTGACGTTGGTGATTCTGGCCTTCACGGCTATCTGAAACGAGTCGAGGGGATCCACCTGAAGGTAGAAACTTACGTCGCTCGTGGAGAGGACGAGACCGTTCTCCCTGAGCTTGGCAGCCACACTGTCGAGCCAGTGCTTCAGCGTCTGGTTCGCCATTATGTTGAGGCCGGTTATCCCTGGGGCTTTCCCGTCGAGCATCAGATCCGCCATGGTTACGTTCGCCTTTGTGATGAAGCTCCCGTTTACCACGTAGTTTATCATCGACACGAGCGCCCTCTTCCCGGATATCCTCAGGGCGTTCTTCATGTCTGCCTGAACGTACGAAACCGCCCAGCTGAGGCGCTGAAGTTCGAGCCTCTCGCTCTGGCTGTTGGTTATCTGGGACTGAGCGTTAGAATAAACCGCCAAGAGAAGCAGCAGCGGGATTATGAGCACTATAACGGCTGAGTTTATTAAGAACCCTCTCCTCCTCATCACGGTAGCCTCCACACCCTTATTCTCACGGGGACCGGGGTGAACAGTCCGGGTATGCCGTTCATGGCCGCGAATCCCACCTGAACCGAGGGAGGAAGAAGGACTATGAGCGGGTTGCCCTGGCTTCCAGGCCTTCCAGTGCCCCCTCCAGCGAGCTGTGAGAACAGCCGTACTATGGCGTCATCAACCGCGTATTCGGCAGGGTTGAGCTGGTTTATGGCGATGTTCTTGTACGGAGGATTGCCGACGAGTATGCTCCTCTCCGTAAGCTTCCCGTCGAAATTCGCCCAGTAGGTGAGGTTGTACCCCCTGTAACTCGGGTACCCCTGAGCCAGCTTTGAGAACACGCGTCCGTAAGGTGCGTAAGCCTTCAGGAAATAGTAGACGCTGCCCCAGCTCTCCCCCTCCCTGAAGCCGTAGTACGATGAGGTGCTCTCGGCCTTGAACGTGTTCGTGGTTCCGTTGATCATGATGTCCTTGGTGTACCTCGCGTAGCCGAAGCGGTAGAGGTAGTAGTTGAGAGGCCCCTCGCTGAGTATGGTTCCCAGGCTGACAGGGTTATACTCCGAGAACGTCAGGTTTCCTGAGGGGGTTCCCCTGTACTCTATGGCGGTCCAGTAGTCGGCGTACCACGGGTAAGCCTTGGGTGGGAGGTAGTAGCTGGCGCTCATGGATTCGTAGATGTTCGATCCGACCCTTGTGTAGCCGGAGTACGAGAAGTTACCAGGATAGAGCGGTATGGACAGCGGAATGGCGTACTGCATGGCGGCTAAGTCTGACTTGACGTCGACCTGCACCCACGACTGTCCGAAACCGTACAGGTGCCTCAGCCTGTAGCTGCTGCTGTAGCTCGGCTTTGAGCTGGGACTCCCGGAGGGCCATGTTGTATCGAACCCGAGCACGAGGGTGAACGCCTTGCTGTTCAGATCCGAGTAGTTCACACCGCACCTCTCCAGGCCTGCCTCCACCTCGCTTGAGTTGAAGTAGGCTGACCCGCCCACGAACGTCTTTGAGAGGCCCGTGTAGCATACTGACGTTCCGTTGTTGTAGTAGAGGTTGACGCTGTTTATCCCGGAGGCCTTGAGGTATATCGTTATACCCGTGACGTTGCCCGTCGGGACAACGGTTACGAACTGCACGAAGCCGTAGTAGCTTTTGACGTCGTAGAGGTCTATCTTGTTCGGGTTCTGGAAGGATGTGCTGTTCGTTACGTAGGACGTCAGCAGAACGCTTCCACTTCCAAAACCCACCTCGTCTCCTCCTCCGCTGGTTATCGTGAAGTTGAGGACGTTGTTGCCGGGCCCGATGTAGCCGCTCAGATCGACGCTGGAACCTGAGCCGAGGTCACCGTAGGTGTAGGTTCCCGTTTCGTTGGTTACCGTGAGGTAGATATCGTTGTAGGGGGTGATCCTCGCGTAGAACGCTCCTTTGGCGGATATGTCCCGGGCATCGAGGGGCAGATCCACGGGGATCTCAACCTTAAGGGTGTTGTCATAGCCCAGTGCGACCAGCCTCTGTATACCAACGAGCTGGGAATACCTGTGCTGAACGTACGTCAGGTATGCCCTTGAGATGTACCCCTGTATGGTCTGGTTCTTTTTGTAGCCGCTTATGACTGCCGATGCCACGGAGATGTCGGTTGCGTTGGAGGCGTTGCCGAAGCTTGAGATATCGCTGGAGTTCACGAGGAGCTGATAGCCGTAGCCGGGGAAGTTGTGGGTTATGGTGTAGTTGAGTATCTCCCTCGCCTTGGAGAGGAGGTCAAGGCTCCTGTACTGGCTCATGTTCGCGAGGGCCCAGTAGACGAGGGCTATCCGGAGCGGAGGCGTTGAGGGGCTGACGTAGAGGGAGGTGTTGAGGACACCGCTCTCCGTCCAGTTCTCTATGACTGTCGCGCTGACGAGGGAGCTGAGCGGGACGGTATCGAGTATGCTCATTATGCTCTCGGCGGTGTACGTGTTCTCGCTCCGCATGACGGTGGAGTAAACCCTTCCAACGTCGCTCTTTGCCATGGTTATGCTCGCGACCACGAGCATTATGAGCATTATAGACAGCAGAGCATCGAGGGTGAATATGAAGCCCCGTCTCCTCATGGTTCCCACACCCACAGCCTTATCATCATCGGATCGTAGAGGGGCAGGAGCAGCGTTCCTATGTTGCCGTTATCGATCACGCTGACCGTTCCGCTGAATCCGTTCGCGTAGATCCACATGCTCACAGGACTCCCCACACCCGATCCAAACAGCGCTCTCCATGGTACCTTCACGGCAGTCTGGTTGCCCAAGTACGTGACGATCGGTACTGCCCTTCCGTTCTCCTCCTCCCACACGGTTGCCCTGACGTCTTTCCCGTAGTTCTTCCAAACGGTGAGAACCTTGGAGACGTTGCCGTCTACGGCGGTGAACACAGCGTATCCGGTTTCGTTCGGAACTTCAACGGTGAATGTAGCGTACGATGGCAGGCTGTAGCCGAGAACCCCTCCGAGTATCATCCTCGACATCGACGAGTTGCCTGTTATGGACAGGTTCAGGGGATACTCCTTGACGTTGACCGACACCATCCTGCCGGCGTACTCAACCCATCTCGCCCTATCTATCTCCCTCTCGATCGCCGTCAGGTTTCCGTCGGCTGTTAGGGTTCCGTTTACATAAGCCACGGACCTCCACACGCTCTTCGGTGTTATGTTCGATGGATAGGTGTACCTGGCGGAGAGGTACGAAACGTTCAGCAGGTAGGTCCCGGGGGTGCTGCCGTTGGAGATCCAGCTGAAGTTGACCGTAAAGCTCCACCTTCCGAGGTAGAGCTCAAGCAGAAACGGATGGTCAAGGCTTAGATTACTCAGAAAGTCCTTAACGGTTGAATCGTTTGATTTCACAAGTCTGATGAACGCGAGGATCTTTTCATAGCTCACGAAGCTCCCGTAAGTGCTCCTCAACCCGATCGCGTAGACGGTGCTGTTGCTCACGTTCTCGCTCCAGTTGGCGGGCTCTCCTGGACTATTCACGAGAACCCCGAGCATGTTCTGGGCAACGTTAGCCCTCTCATACCAGCCTAAAAGGTTCGAGATCTCCCCCTGAACGTCTCCGGATGTGTTGACGACTATGCTCGTTATCATGACCACGAGGGCCAGGGCTATAAGTGCGTCGGCAGAGAATATCTGCCCCCTTCTTATTTTAGCCTTCAACGATCCTCACCTCCAGCTTCACGGGTTTTCCCCTGTAGGTTAGGTTGGAGATGCTCCCTGAGAGGGCCTTGCTGTCCAGCAGGTACTCAGCCACGAACGACCTCACGTAGCTCCCGAGCTTCTCTCTGGCCGTTGAGTTCAGGGTTATCCCCGTGAGGAACGTCATGTTTATGTCCACGGAACTTCCAACGGTCACGTTTATTGATTCGACCTTAAGAAGCGGGCTCCTGTACCCCAAGTAGGTTATGGCGTCGTTCAGGTAGGAGTACGGCTGGCTGGAATTCTTCACCACACCGGTGTTCACGTAGCTGCAGGCGATGCTCCCGGTTTCCCTTACCACCGCGGTCAGACTCATGGAGCTGCTGGTCTTTGCGTAGCTCGCCGCTATGGCGCTCACGGATAGCAGTATCACCGTCATCAGAAGCAGGTACTCGAGGGACGTCTGCCCCCTCTTAGCGGACCTCAACGCTCGTCACCCCCCCTTCCATCCTCGCTGTAACGTTGAAGCTCGTCCTCGCGGGGGTGAGCGTGACCTTCGTGGTCTTGGCGAGGGGCACCTGGAGCCTGAGTGAGGTTCGGTAAAGGGAACCCCCGAGGAGGGCCGAGACCGCAACCGAGTCGGTCGTCTTGTTGAGCGTCACGTTCACCTGATCACCGCTCTGGAGTCTGAAGGGCAGCTGAACCTTCATGGTGAAGCCGGGCCCCGCCGCGTAGACTTTGGCAACGTCGTCCCTGACGGAGATGGTGAGGATCCTCAAGTCCGTCTGGGAGCGGAGGGTGTTAGTCTGAATGGCCATGTTGTGCCCGAAGCTCACCAGCCCGGCCACCGTCAGGGCTATTATCGTTATGGCGAACATGAAGTCAACAGTCACCTGACCCCTCATGTCAGCCACCCGGGTTTATGTTTATGCTAAGCGTCCCGTTGGTGTAGCTCCACACGTTACCCTCACCGGGATCCCACGTGACAACCACCTTGAGGTTCCCGGGGAGATCGCTCGGCTTCAGGGCTATCCCGTAGACCGTGAACTCCGGACTCGTGTTGGTGTACCTGAGTGTCAAGCTGCCCTGAGGGCTCCAGATGCTTTGGTTATCATAAAGGCTCTTCTGATAGAGCGAGTAACTCCAGAAGACGGTTCGGTTTGTCTGATTTATTATCAGGGTGCTGTTGGGAATGCCCACACACACCATGGTTCCGTTTCCTTTGCCCAGGTACTCGCCGTATGTTATCAGTACCTCCGGGGTTGAAGCCGTGCCCAGGGCCCTCTCAAGGTACTTAGCGTTCCTGAGGTAGATGAGGTGAACGTAGGTAGTGGCCTTGGCCCCCGGCCCCTGAGCGTAGACCTGACTTATCGTGCTGGATATGGCACTGGCCAGGGACTTCTCCTCAAGGCCGACGTTTATCTGGAGGGTAGTCTGCCCGGAGGTTCCACTCTTAAACGTGACGCTGTTGACGGAGTAAAGGAGGAGTATCATACCTAACGCTATTATGAGCATGAATTCGAGCGATATCTGGGCCCTCCTGGCCCGTTTTGTCTCTTCCCGTCTCAACATGTCACCATCCCCGGTCAGGATTTAAGCGGAGTCTCAGCCTGACCAAACTACGGCATCTATCTATTTAACTTTGCCCCTCATTCATAAGCGTTTCCCAGCAGATTTCGGTAGTTTCGTCCCAAAAATGTCGCATGGTGGGCAGCGCTACAGTTTTAACCCCGAACCCCGAACATTCTCCGGTGATGGATTTGGAAGGTTCAAATGGAAGGAGGCTTCTCATGGGTAACGAGGCCATCGCCTACGGCGCCCTTGAGAGCGGTGTCGTTTTTGCGACCGGCTATCCTGGAACCCCATCCACAGAGGTCATAGAGACGATAGCGCGGCTGAAGCCGGAGGTCTTCGCCGAGTGGGCGCCCAACGAAAAGGTTGCCCTTGAAGAGGCAGCGGGAGTCGCCTACACTGGCCTAAGAGCGCTCGTCACGATGAAGTGCGTCGGCCTCAACGTGGCGGCGGATCCGCTTATGAGCCTCGCCTATTCAGGTGTTGAAGGCGGTCTCGTAATCCTCGTGGCGGACGATCCCGGGCCACACACGAGCCAGACCGAGCAGGACGACCGCTACTACGGCAAGCTCTCTCTCCTGCCCGTCCTCGAGCCTGCCGACCCTCAGGAGGCCCACGACCTCATCAAGTACGCCTACGAGCTGAGCGAGCGCTACAAAGTCCCCGTTATCCTGAGGACGACGACGCGCGTGAACCACACGACGGCGGACGTCAAGGTGGGCGAGTTCGTCGAGCTGAAGCGCGAGCCGAGGTTCAAGAAGGACATAGAGCGCTACGTCCGCGCAAACATGGAGGGTAACAGGAAGAGGCACCGCTGGCTGAACGAGACTCTGAAGAAGGTGGAGGAGGAGTTCAGCTCGGTTCCCTTCAACTGGGTTGAGGGAGATGGTGAGATCGGCGTCGTGGTTGAGGGCGCCCCGTACAACTACGTCCATGAGGCGATGGCCAAGCTCGGTCTGAAGTTCAGGGTTCTCAAGCTCTCCACCCCGCACCCGCTTCCGAGGAAGCTGGTTCTTGAGTTCATGAGGAGCGTCAGGAAGGTGGTCGTCGTAGAAGAGGGGGCCCCGTTCCTCGAGGAGGAGCTTAAGGTCGTCGCCTACGAGGCCGGACTCAGCGTGCCCATCTACGGCAAGAGAACGGGTCTGCTCCCACTCGAGGGTGAGCTGACGCCTGCACTCGTCAGGAACGCCCTACTGGAGGTCTCCGGAAGAAAATCGGAGGAGTACGTGAAGCCGGAGAGCGTGGTCAGGGCCGAATCCCTCGCCCCGAAGAGGCCGCCGGGGATGTGCCCGGGCTGCCCGCACAGGGGTTCTTACAGGGCCGCTCTCGACGCCCTCCGAGACCTCAAGCTCGGCCGCTACTCGGTTCCGATACACGGTGACATAGGCTGCTACGCGCTCTCCCTCCTCCCGCCACTTGAGGCGATATGGACGGAGTTCGTCATGGGGGCGAGCATCAGCCTGGCCAACGGTCAGAGCGTGGCGCTGAAGAAGAAGGTCATAGCCACGATAGGGGACTCAACGTTCTTCCACAACGGGATCCAGCCGCTCGTCGATGCCGCCTACAAGAACCTCAACGTCTTGGTCATGATACTCGACAACAGGACCACGGCGATGACCGGCCATCAGCCGCATCCGGGAACAGGAGGCAGCGAAACCGGGAGGAATTTCAGGGAGATAGACATCGAGGCCCTCGTTAAAGCCCTCGGCATAGGCTACGTGAAGACCGTGGATCCCTACGACCTTGAAGAGACGAGGGAAGCGATAAAGGAGGCGATGCAGGTCGAGGGACCTGCCGTCATAATAGCGAGGCGGGAGTGCGTCATCCCGGTGATAAGGCGCGGTGAGATCGGAGAGCTGCCTGTGGTCATCGATGACAGGTGCACCGGCTGCAAGGCCTGCGTACTCCTGACGGGCTGTCCCGCCCTCGTCTACGAGCCGGAGACCAACAAGGTAAGGATAGACGAGCTGCTCTGCACCGGCTGCGGTGTCTGCAACCAGACCTGTCCCTTCGATGCCATAAAGTTCCCGAGCGAGCTCAGGTGAACGGTTCGGAGCTCCGTCAGAGTCCTGATAGGATGTCGGCCGCTTTTATCACCGCGGCCCCTTCCCCTTTCATCTCCTCGAGCGCCCTTCTCTCCCCTTCCTCGCTTATCCCCCTGACCGCGTCCTCAACGACGTACACCCTGAACCCGATCCTCAGGGCGTCCAGCACGGTCGCCTTAACGCAGTACTCGGTGGCAACCCCGCACACGTAGAGCTCGGACACCCCAAGCCCCCTCAGCCTCTCTTCTAAATCGGTGCCCTGAAAAGCAGAGTAGGCCTCTTTATCCGGCTCCGTGGCCTTTGAAACTATTAAGGCCCCCTCGGGAACCCGAACCACGAACTCTGCGCCTTCGGTGCCCCTGACGCAGTGCCTCGGCCAGATCTTGAAGCTCACGTGGTTCTCAGGGTGCCAGTCCCTCGTCAGGACGACGGGAAGGTTCCTCTCTGAGAACGCCTCTATGAGCCTGTTGCAGGTTCCTATTATCTCGTCGGCTCCGGGAACTGGCAGGGCTCCCCCTGGCATGAAGTCCCTCTGCATGTCAACCACGATGAGCGCCTTCAATGCATCACCCCCTGAGGGTCGCCACGAGCTTCCTCTCGTCGAGCAGCATCTCTATGGCATCCCGGACGTCCCTGACGACGATGTCGCTTGACATGAGGGCCTTCGTCGAAGCTCCCTCCCGCCCCACGACGCAGAAGCTCAGCTCCGCCCTCTTAAACATCTCCACATCGTTGTTCCCGTTTCCTATTGCCACGTAGGGGGAGTAGAGCGAGGCAGTCTCAGCCTTCTCGATTCCGCTTCCAACCCTCATTATCTCCACGGGAACGTCCCTGAACTCCTCCTCGAGCGTCCCGAAAGTGTCGGCGCTGAGGACAATCACCTCGAACTTCCCGGCCAGTCTGGTCAGGAGTTCCTTCACCTCCCTGCTCACATGTCCCTCGCTGCCGAGGGTTCCGTTGAGGTCAAAAACCACGCTCTTCACATTTACCTTTCCAAAATTCGGCACATCAACGCTCAGCGTCATTTGAATCCCCCTCAAACGTAGGTTCCCAACCCTTTTAGAATTTGTGCCCTCACAACGTTTAAAAGGCTCGTCCTCCTCTTATTACCAGCCACACAGTGAGTTTCAAGGGGTGTCCGATGTGAGAGGCCTTGATAAGGCTCAGAGACTCGTGAACGATAAGAGGTTCCTTGAGAGGATAACCGTTTTCATCCTCCTCTACATCGGCTGGACGCTTTTTACGCTTGTTTACAACTTCATCAAGCCGTACAGCAGGAATCTAACCTCCGAATTCCTGAAACTTCCCCTGATGTCCCGTTCGTTCACGGTTGGAATGGTGAGCATGATCGAGGGCATTAAGCCTCTTTACTACTTCCTCTCTGGGATCTACTTCCTCGGCTTTACAGGTTCAATCGGTTTGGCCGTGTTCTACCTCCTCTTCGTCAGAGAGGATTATCAGGCGTCGGACGAGCTCGCCCTGCGGTACCTCCTCGCCTACGTCACGTGCGGTCTCATCTACTCGGTCTTTCACATCTACGCCCCCCACATAGTATACCACCTGAACGGCTACTATCCGGACAACTCGGGCCTGACGCAGCAGGAGTTCGTGTTCCCCTCCCTCCACAACACCATAGCGGCGATAAACCTGATAACCGTGTGGAAGTACAGGGACAGAATCGGGGGAAAGGTCATAATCGCCCTCAGCACGCTCATACCCTTCGCAACCGTTCTCCTCGGCCAGCACTGGGTTTACGATGCTCTGGCCGGGATGGGACTCGCCGCCCTTCTGTCCAAGATCACGGAGGGTAAGACGATCGTCCCGGGCTTCGTGAGGAGGATGAGCTACGAGGGCGTCAGGAGGATGACCGTTCTGAGCGGTGCCTTAGCTGCCCTCCTGTTCTCGGCTATATTCCTCGTGTACGGTTGAGGCCGGGAGCCTAAAGATTTATAAACCTAAGGGGGTGTCTTTGTTCGGGCGATGCCGGGGTAGCCTAGCATGGAAGGGCGGGGGACTCGTAATCCCCAGGTCCCGGGTTCAAATCCCGGTCCCGGCTCCAGCTAACTTTTTAACTTGTTCCCGATGATGCAATGATATGAGGTCCGGTTTAAGGAAGCTGGCCCTTTTGGGTCTTGTCCTGATCGCGCTCTACTCGTCTTGGAGGGTAATTGAGCCGCTGGTAGGGGCGGTTTTCTTTGGAATCGTGACGGCGTACGCTCTGTACCCCCTTCACACCCGCCTCAGCAGGAAGATCGGGCGGTTCTGGTCGGCTTTGGCGCTGACCCTGTTCATGGTGGCCCTCGGCGTTGGCATGCTCGTTCTGATGATCATGATATCGATAAACCTGCTCAACACGTTCTACCACGAGGTCGGGGCTTTCCTCAACTGGCTTGAGACGGCCCCGTTGCCCTCCATGGTGTCGAACTTCGTGTCGAACTTCAAAGCCCAGCTCATGCCAAAGCTGGCCGATTACGTATCGTCGTTCACATTCTCCGTGCCCGGCTACGTCATGCGCTTCATAGTCTTTCTGCTCGTCCTCTACTACTCCCTCGCCTACGGCAGGGACATCGTTGGGGTTGCGATGTCTCTGATCCCCCCAAGTAAAAAGGAACTCGGGCTTGAGCTCTTCAGGAGGGTAGACGGGACTATGAACGCCCTTGTCAGGGCATGGCTCCTCCTCAACGTGGCCAAAAGCTTTCTGATGACCCTCGGCTACATAATATTCCGTGTCTCAAACCTGTACATGGCGATAACGGCGGGCTTTCTCACCTTCGTGTTCAGCTTCGTCCCCCTTCTCGAGGGCTGGATGCTGTGGGTGGCTGCGGCCGTGTACTTCGTTAAGATCGGCGCCTACCTCAAGGCGATAGGTATAGCCGTCTACGGCGCCCTTCTCGTATCCCCCATGCCCGACTACACGATCAGGCCCCTCATGATAGCCAGGGACACGGAGCTCGATGAAACGCTGGTGTTCCTCGGTATGGTCGGGGGAACCCTCGCGATGGGGCTCAAGGGACTCCTCATTGGCCCCATAGTTCTCAACCTCGCCCTCGTCCTGCTGGATGAGTGGAAGGATATAATGGCCCGTCAAGGCCGGAAAGATGGGAAAAAATCAGGTAACGATGCCCGGTGGGATGCTCAGGGCCGGGGGGAGCCTACTCCCCGGTCCATGCCTCGAAGACCATGAAACCCTTCAGCGTTGGGTTAGGGTATAGCTCCCACCTAACGTTCTCCGGAACGCCCTCGAACCCGATTTCTCCGTACAGTCCTCCCTCCCTCGTGTCGATGCTCCTTCCCACGATGCTGTTCTCCCCTATCTCAACCTTCATGAACTTGGGGAGTCCGACCCTGACGTATCCCCTGCTTGAGGCCTCCCTGAGGGCCCAGATAACCGTGTAAACACCCGAACATATCTCGGCTATCCTCACGGGAACGCTTGGCTTCCCAGTGGCTATCATATCTATTCCGGTGTCCTCCCACAGCCTGAGGGCTACCCTCCTCACCTCGTCGGATACGTCCTTCAGAACCTCCTTTCCCCTATCGGATATCCTCAGGGCGTCTATGGTGGGTTCGTCGAGTTTCCTGATCTCAATCCCGCCTATCGTTGAGTCTATGTGCACGGCGTCGGGCCTGAACTTCCTCGCGAGCTCTGCCGCGAGTTTTATCTCCTCAACTATTGCCTTACGTCCGCTCATGTCGTAGCCCTCGGGCTTCTGGTACCTGACCTCACAGGCTGTGGCGGTTAGGTAAGGGCGCTCGACGAGAACTGCAGCCGTGGCTATGAGGCCCAGGGGCTGGTAGTCCTCGTCCAGAAGGGCACCTCCCGTGTCGGCCGCGACTATCCTGGGACTCCTAAACCCCTTCATCCTCCATCCCCCACGTACCTCTTGGCCATGCCTATGAGCCTCAGCGCCATACCTCTGATTGAGTCGGGATCCTCCGTGAGCTCGCACCTCGCGATAACGTCGTAGACCTCAGGAAATTTGCTCTCAAGGAAGGATCTGAGCTCCTCGTCATGCATCAGCATGCCAGTTTCCTCGTAGGCGAACACGGCTCCAGCGGCGTAGACCGCGTTCCTGTAAGCCGTCAGCGCGGCGGAGGCCATGTTCTCAGCTGCGTAGCGGTCTCCTTTTTCCACCAGAGCCTCGGCCTTCTCTATCAGCTTCATGGAACCACCGTTGTCGTTACCTCATCAGGAATAAAAACGTTAGCATGGCGATGACGTTCATGGCGGCGGCGTACACGAAAGCCGCTGGGAGGGATACCGAGCTCCATATAACACCGCAGATCAGCGAGGCGGGGAAGAGAAGCGTCCCGCGGACCGTGTGGTACGCCCCCACCGCGGTCCCCCTGCTCGGACTCACGTCCGTCATGTATGCACGTGGTATCGTGTCATCAAGAGCCATGAACACGCCGTAGGCCACGAAGGCTATCAGGAGGGTGGCCAGGTTCCACGAGACGGCAAACAGAAGGGCTGTGATCGCTCCAACACCAAATCCAACGGCTATCAACGGACGTTTTCCTATTCTATCAGAGTACAGGCCGAACGGGTAAGCCAGGGATGCGTAGACAACGTTGAGAAGCGTGTACAGAAACGTCCCCACGATCAGGGAGTAGCCGAGGGCCTGAACCTTCCATAGGGTGAAGGCGTAGCTGTACCTTCCGAGGGCCGCTATGCCCGCTATGAGGAGGAACGTCTTTGCCTCCCTGCTGAGACCGTTCCCGTCTCGATCTCCGCCTCTCTCGCCTCCCACTTCCCTAACAGTCAGGGCTATCACGGCAACGGCGAGGGACGCGGGTATAACCGATATCAGGAAGATGGTGTGGTAGGTTGTTATGGTCGGGTTCTTCCCTAAGTGTCTAAGAAGGAGGAGTCCTATTACCGGACCAACGACGGCACCCATGGTGTCCATCATCCTGTGAAACCCGAATGATCGGCCCGTTTTGCCACCCGATTCTGCTATGAGGGCATCCCTGGGGGCCGTTCTAACACCCTTGCCGAGGGAGTCCATTATCCTGACACCAAGGAACCATATCCAGCTTGAGGTAAGCGCCAGAAGCGCCCTTGAGACAGTGGACATTGAGTAACCCGCTATGGCGAAGACCTTTCTTCTGCCCGCCCTGTCACTGGCGCGTCCGAAGATAACCCTCGTCAGGGAGCTCAGGGACTCCACGAGCCCCATTATAAGGCCCCCGAGGGTGGGGCTGACGCCGAGGATCACCCTGAGGTAGGATGGGATGATCGGCTTTATCATCTCGCTGCTCGTGTCGTTGAGGAAGCTCGTCAGTCCAAGAAACACGACGTTCTTAGGTACTTTCGTCCCTTCGCGTTTCGTCTCCTTACCCTCCTTCGTCATTTCACGTCCGCTAATTTTATTTAGTGTGCCCTTATAAACCTATTAGGTGACCCCATGCATCCGCTACGTGAGGCAGTTCACGTGAAGGGTTCCCCCGAATTCACGAGGGCCGAGCTCGTGGGTATTCTCTCATTTAGGCTGCGTCTCATGAGCGTGGGCGAGGCGAAGGAATCCATCCAGAACTGGATAGAGTCAGGCCTGCTGATCGAAGATGAGTCAGGAATGCTCAGGGTGGTTCAGGACGCCCTTGAAGGGGAAGAGGGTAAGGAGGACGTCTTCGAGGAGATGCTCAACTACGTGGCATCATCGCTGGGCTGGGAGCGGGAGGAGGTTCTGGAGGCCGCCGAAGAACTTGCGGTCAGGTACGGGAACATAAGCAGAAAACTCGCCTTATACCTCTTGGGAGTTGAGAAGGGGCTTGACATGGAGAGGTTCAGGGAGAAGCTCGATGTGTAGTGTGCCGGTCGCGCCCAATTGGGTTGCGATCGGTGGGAAAAGGGAGGTCGAAAAGTGCCCGGCAGAAGCGTGAGGGGTGTGGGAGAATCGAGGCTCGTGATAAAGCGCTCGGTCTTTCTTGGACACGCCGCTCCGGCATCCACCAAGGACGAGGCCGAGGAGTTCATAGAGACCGTCAGGTCGCACTACCAGGACGCAAATCACAACGCGTTTGCGTACCTAATAAACGACGGCAGAAACTTCGCGGTTCGCTACGACGACGATGGTGAGCCCAAGGGTTCCGCCGGGAAGCCGATACTGAAGGTGATCCAGAACAGGGGTCTGATCAACGTCGTCGTGGTCGTGACCCGCTACTTCGGGGGCATAAAACTCGGCTATGGAGGCCTGGTCAGGGCGTACGGAGAAGCTGCCAGCCTGGCCATAGACGACGCGGGTACGACCGAATTGTACGAAACGGAGCGCTTCACAGTTTCGTTTCCATACGCCCTTTTTCACACGGTAAGGGAGGCCATCGAGGACTCGGGGGCACGGGTGGTGGATGAGGAGTACGGTGAGCTCGTCAGGTTTACGGTGGAGGTCAGAGAGGGCGAGGCCGATCGTCTCATGGAGCTTCTGAGGGAGAGAACGAGGGGAAGGGCGAGGTTCGGAGTCCCCGAGTAGTCCTGGCGTGGTCACGGGTGCGGTGGTGCGGGAAGGAGAGCGAGGAGTGGAACGAGGAGACTGCACTTCTTAGTGGCTTCAAGTAGACAGATGATACCCGAAGGTTCTCCCATGCTCCTTTTACTTTTCATTGCAGTTGAGATTTATTATCGTGATTCTGGACTTTAAAGTTGTCATCCCTCCAGAGGCAAACATTTATATATACACATGAGGTTATGTAATAACATATTGTTCAACCTACCTAATTTAGTCCCATGGGGGAATAGGTATGTACGAGACTACATTTGAACTTGAAACCCTAACTCCTCTTTTCATGCGCGGTGCTGACCAGAGCAAAGCTGAGTTTCGCCCAGCGAGCGTCAAGGGAGTGATGAGGTGGTGGTTCAGGGCTCTGGCCGGGAGCTACTTCGGGAACAATATCGCAAAGCTCCGGGAGGCTGAGTGCAGGGTCTTCGGCTGTGCCAGGACCGGGAGGAGCAGAGTGATTGTTGAAGGATACCCTTTAAACGGGAGCAGGCCTGTTCGGTTAGAGATTAGTGATTTAAGGGTATT
>JAADEC010000056.1 GCA_013153595.1 Thermococci archaeon
TCTCTTCTATGCTCATGATGTTTATCTTGCTCCTCGGAACCCTGTGCTTGCTGCCCACTTCAGAGTAAACCATTTCCATCACATGCTCGGGTTTAAGAGCCCGGAACTCCTTGGTGAACACTTCCCTTTTACCGTTCCTCTCGAACGTACCCTTAACCCTGTAGACCTTAACCTTAAGTTCACTCCCGGCGTTCATACCTCACATCCCCCTAAATCAGTCCTAAAGCCTCCTCTATCTTAACCATCTCGGGTCCGGTAGTCGTCATTCCGACGACCGCACCTTTTGAGTTGGCGAGCATGCATGAACCTACGAACGGGACTCCCATGTTGGCGGTTCCCACGTAGATATCAACCCCAAAGAGGTTGCTGAGCCATTCAAGCTCCTCATCGGTCGTGTCGGGGTGAACCAGTCCCCCCCTGTTGGTCACAACGCCAACGCTTCCAACGGATACGTAATCGGCTATGATTCCCCTCTCAACCTCAACTCCGAGGATCTCCCCCAGTCTTGCCGCCTCTTCCCTCGTGAAACGCGGGCTTACAAGCGCCGCCCTGTCGTTCGTTAGGATGAGGTTCCCGAGTGCGGTCAGTCTGCTTCTGAACGGCTCGACCTCTATGTCCACTCCCAGCTCTTTCAGCTTCGTTCTTATGAGTTCAAGCTCCCTGTCCCACACGTACCACGGCACCACCATTGCGTGGGAGTTGGCCGCGGCGAATATGCCGATTATCCGAGATTTCATCAGGCTGATCTCCACGACCGGAACCTTCAGGACTTCCTCGATGGTCTCGACCTTTTTCCTGCTCACGCCCTCCCTGATGAAGGCTACCCTGTCGCTTGCCACCCCATAAACACCAAGGTACGGGGATTTCTCGAAGTCAAGGCGTTCTATGTGCATCGCGCATCCCTTGCTGACGATCTCTACCCTACACGGTCAGGATGGCTCACTCCACGAGGCTGACGAATGCCACCCTCTCGCCATCTTCTTCCTCGACGCGGACCCTGACACGCAGCCTGCTCGGGGGCTTTTCTATGCCCCTCTCCCATATCTTCTCGTTGACGGCTGGGTCGACCACTACCCTCTCAGCCTTCGCGTGCCTTGCCACCCACGCCTTAAGGAAGTGAGCTGCCCTCGGAGCCCTCTTCCACCTCGGAACCCTCTTCTTTATCTTCGCTATCGGAACGACGAGTATGAACTCCTCTCCGGCTTTTATGGCCATATCAATCACCTCCTGACCTCACTCCTTGAGCTTGGTCCTGCGCCAGTTCCTCCTCTTGGGGTGTGTCATGACCCGTCTGTCAGTCTTGAGTATAACCCAGACAGGGACACGCCTGTTCTGCTTTGCCGCCTTCGCGAGCCTGAGCTTTTTCGCGAGAGCCTTGTTCCTTGCCATGTAAACACCTCCGTGACAGTGACGTCTAAGGTTCCTTTAGACCATCTCTTTTAAGCTTTTTGCAGGCCTCATTCAGAACACCAGCGGAGCCCTGTACTCTCCCCAGACCTCCCTTAGAACGTCCGTAACCTCACCGAGGGTTGCGAGGTGCCTGTGGGCCTCGATGATGTACGGCATGAGGTTCTCCTCTTCGCCATCGGCGGCGTTTCTGAGCCTGTCCAGAGCTTCCTCAACCTTCCTGCTGTCGCGCTCGCTCCTCAGCTTCTTCAGGCGCTCGATCTGCTTCTCGCGGATGCTCGGATCGACCTTCAGTATCTCCACCTCGAGCGGCTCGTCTGTCTGGAACTTGTTGACGCCGACGATTATCCTCTTGCCTTCCTCTATCTCCCTCTGGTACTTGTAGGCGGCATCTGCAATTTCCTTCTGGATGTAGCCGCGCTCTATGGCGCGCATCATTCCGCCCATCTTCTGGATCTTCTCTATGTACTTAAGGGCCTCGTCGTAGATGTGATCGGTGAGCCATTCGATGTAGTAGCTCCCTCCAAGCGGGTCGATTGTATCCGCGACGCCGCTCTCGTAGGCGATAATCTGCTGGGTTCTCAGGGCAATCCTTACGCTCTTCTCGGTCGGGAGCGAGAGGGCCTCGTCGTAGGAGTTGGTGTGCAAACTCTGCGTTCCGCCGAGGACGGCCGCGAGGGCCTGAATGGCGACGCGGACGATGTTGTTCTCGGGCTGCTGGGCCGTCAGGGTCGAGCCTGCGGTCTGGGTGTGGAAGCGGAGCATCATCGAGCGCGGGTTCTTGGCGTTGAACCACTCCCTCATGATGTAGGCCCAGAGCCTCCTCGCGGCCCTGAACTTGGCGATCTCCTCGAGGAAGTTGTTGTGGGCGTTGAAGAAGAAGCTCAGCCTTCCCGCGAACTTGTCAACGTCCATCCCCCTGTCTATGACTGCCTTGACGTACTCGATACCGTCAGCTAAAGTGAAGGCGACCTCCTGGACGGCGTTGGCGCCGGCCTCGCGGATGTGGTAGCCGCTTATGCTTATCGAGTTCCACTTCGGTACCTTCTCGGCGCAGTACATTATGATGTCTGTGGTGAGGCGCATGCTCGGCCCGGGCGGGAAGATGTAGGTTCCGCGCGCTATGTACTCCTTCAGGATGTCGTTCTGGACGGTTCCGCGGAGCTTCTCCTGCGGGACGCCCTGCTCCTCGGCGACGAGGATGTACATGGCGAGCAGGTTCGCGGCGGTTGAGTTGATCGTCATGCTCGTTGAAACCCTGTCGAGCGGAATGCCCTCGAAGAGAACCCGCATGTCCCAGAGGGAGTCTATTGCAACGCCAACCTTTCCGACCTCTCCCTCGGCCAGCGGATGATCGGAGTCGTAACCTATCTGCGTCGGCAGGTCGAAGGCGACGCTCAAACCGGTCTGTCCCTGCTCGAGAAGGTACTTGTAGCGCTTGTTGCTCTCTTCGGCGGTTCCAAAGCCTGCGTACTGCCTCATCGTCCAGAAACGGCCGCGGTACATCGTGGCGTAGACGCCGCGCGTGAACGGATACTCACCGGGGAACCCGAGCCTCTTGAGGTAATCCCAGTCCTCCCCGAGTTCAGCGGGAGTGTAGAGCCTCTTTATCTCAAACCCGTCGTCCGTCATGAATCTCTCCTTTCTCTCAGGTCTCTTTTCTATGAGCTTTTTAACCGTCGTCTCCTCCCAGCGCTTCTCCTCCTCGCGTATCTTGGTGAGCTTGTCCTTATCGAAAACCATGCGAATCACCGCCTTAAGTAGGAGGGGCGACTATAAAAACCTTTTACATAGCGAAAGCCGCCTTTTGCTCTGGATAAAACGTCCATGGGTCCCGTGCCCGGAGAGCACGCACACCGAAATATTTATAACCTGAAATCTTTTAGTAACTAATGGTAATCAAAAGGAGGTGATGGTCATGGCCTGGAGGAGGGACCGCTACTGGGATCCGTTCGACATAATGAGGGAGATACAGGAGGAGATAGACGCCGTCTTCAGGGACTTCATGAGGGGACCGAGATGGAGGCAGGGCGAGATAGGGGCCGAGTGGAGGGAGCCCTTCGTTGACATATTCGACAAGGGCGACGAGTTCGTGATAACCGCCGAGATGCCAGGCGTCAGGAAGGAGGACATAAAGGTCCGCGTGACCGAGGATACCGTGTACATAGAGGCGAAGGTGAAGAGGGAGCACGAGCTCGAGCGTGAGGGCGCGGTCAGGATAGAGCGCTACTACAGCGGCTACAGGAGAGTCGTGAAGCTCCCCGAGGAGGTAGTTCCGGAGAAGGCCAAGGCGAGCTACAAGAACGGTGTCCTTGAGATCAGGGTTCCAAAGAAGCACCCGAAGAAGACGGGAGAGGGATTCGAGGTCAAGATAGAGTGATCCTCTCCCCGCGGTTTCTTCACCCTTTTTGAATTTGGAGCTGAGTTCCTGGGGTTCTCTTCTGACCGCGCAGGCCGTCACAGCTTTCTATACTTTAATGTGCACATATGTACACAAACCTTTATAAACAGTTTACTTTAGTAACTACTGGTTAGTAAAAGGAGGTGGTTCATGATGAACGAGAGGAAGGAGGTAAAGCTCAAGGTGGCTTCCGCCTACCAGCGCGACGTAGGTAGGGGGATAGTCAGGATCGATGGAAAAGCCATGAGGGAGATTGGGGTTAGAAGCGGCGACATAGTTGAGATCATCGGAACCAAGAACACCGCCGCGGTCGCTTGGCCCGCCTACCCCGAGGACGAGGGGCTCGGCATCGTCAGGATGGACGGTACCATCAGAAAGAACGCGGGCGTTGGACTCGGCGATGAGGTCACGATAAGGAAGGCAGACGTTAAGGAGGCCAAGAAGGTCATAGTGGCCCCAACGGAGCCCATGCGCTTCGGCGGAGACTTCGTGGAGTGGTTCCACTCACGCCTCATAGGAAGGCCAGTCGTCAGGGGAGACTACATAAAGGTCGGCATACTCGGACAGGAGCTGACGTTCGTGGTTACCGCGACGACCCCTGCGGGCATAGTCCAGATAACCGAGTTCACGGACTTCACCGTCACTGAGAAGCCTGTCAAGGAGGTCAGCAAGGCCGCCGTTCTCGGCGTCACCTACGAGGACATTGGCGGTCTGAAGGACGTCGTCCAGAAGGTCAGGGAGATGATTGAGCTCCCGCTCAAGCACCCGGAGATATTCGAGAAGCTCGGCATCGAGCCGCCTAAGGGTGTGCTGCTCTACGGTCCGCCGGGAACGGGTAAGACGCTGCTTGCGAAGGCCGTGGCAAACGAGGCCAACGCTCACTTCATAGCGATAAACGGGCCCG
>JAADEC010000067.1 GCA_013153595.1 Thermococci archaeon
GAATCAACAACCCCTGACCGGCCTCAACAACATCACCAACCCTCACCAAAACCCTCAACACCTTACCAGGCATAGGAGCAACAACGACGTTGGACGACTGAGCCGCTGAGGCCGCTGCCGCGGCACGCTCCGGTTCGGGCTTGGGTGCTGGAGCCGTCCCTGTCTGTGGCGGGGATGGAGCGGCCGAAGGTGCCGCGGGGATTTCGCTGGCCTCCCTCTGGCCGGCTTCAGTTATGGCGTTTAAGCCGATTCCAAGTCCGAGCCCCTCAGCTTCCACCTCGTAGCTCTTCCCGCCGAATTTCACCCTGAACTTGCCCCTCGATACCTCCTCGACGTCAACTTCGTACTCCTCGCCGTTTACCATGACCTTAACCTTCATCCCAACCACTCTCCTCCCTGGAGACGCCACGCGTCAGACACCTTTCTCCTTATAGGAACCGGCCGCATCTCCTCAGCCTTCTTGGCCATGTACGCGAGTATGGCGGCCGTTATAATCGCGACCTCGTGTGGGGGAACACCCGCCTCGCTCTCGGGTTCTGCGACCTCCTTCTCGATCCTCACCTTCGTTTCGGCTTCTGTCTCAACCTCTGCCTCAACTCCGGTTTCGGCGGCCTTTCCTGCCCTCTTCTCCCTCGCCACAAGCCTTCTCTCTATCCAGCCGACCGCGTAGAGTATGACCGCGAGTATGCTGAGTATGGCGAAGACGACGCTTATACCGAGAACCGTTATGTAGAGACCCTCCCTCAGGGCTGACATCGATATCATCTTGAACACCTCACAGCGGTATGTTCCCGTGCTTCTTCGGCGGGAGCTTGACGCTCTTGCTCTCCATGGCCTCGAGGGCCATTACTATCTTCCCCCTCGTCTCTGCGGGATCTATGACGTCGTCTATGTAGCCCCTTGCGGCCGCCACGTACGGATTCGCGAACTTCTCGCGGTACTCCTCGATCTTCCTCTTTCTGACCTCTTCGGGGTTCTCGGCCGCGGCGATCTCCTTCCTGAAGATGATGTTGGCCGCTCCCTCAGGACCCATGACCGCTATCTCCGCGGTGGGCCAGGCGAAGACGAAGTCCGCCCCGAGGTGCTTGCTCCCCATTGCGAGGTAGGCCCCGCCGTAGGCTTTCCTGAGGATAACCGTGACCATGGGGACCGTCGCCTCTGCGTAGGCGTAGAGTATCTTTGCCCCGTGCCTTATTATCCCCCTGTACTCCTGATCGGTTCCGGGGAGGTAGCCCGGGACGTCCACAAGGGTCACTATGGGGATGTTGAAGGCGTCGCATGTCCTCACGAACCTTGCTATCTTGTCGCTTGAGTCTATGTCGAGAACGCCTGCGAAGTAGTTGGGGTTGTTGGCGACTATACCAACCGTCTGTCCGTTCATCCTTCCGAAGCCTATAACGGCGTTGGGGGCGAAGTATGGCAGTATCTCAAGGAAATCTGGATTGCCGTTCTCATCCCTGTCCACGATCTCGTGTATGACGTTTCTGACGTCGTAGCCCTTGTTCGGATCATCAGGGACTATCGAGTAGAGGTTCTCGCTTCTTCTGAACGGGAGGTCGCTCGTCTTCACCCTCGGAGGCTTTTCGACGTTGTTCGACGGCAGGTAGCTCATGAGGCGCCTTATGAGAAGCAGAACCTCCTCATCGCTCTTTCCTATCAGGTGGGCCTGTCCCGAGCGCTGGGCGTGCACCATGGCGCCGCCGAGCTGAACGGGCGTGACCTCAACCCCAGTGACGGCTTTGACGACCTGCGGGCCCGTTATGAACATGAAGCTCGCGGGGTTGTCCACCATGAGGATGAAGTCGCCGATAGCGGGGCTGTAAACCGCTCCACCGGCGCACGGTCCCATTATCGCCGTTATCTGGGGCACCACGCCGCTCAGCAGGGTGTTCATCTTGAATATCTCTCCGTAGCCCTTGAGCGAGTCAACACCCTCCTGTATCCTCGCTCCTCCGGAATCGTTGAGACCGATTACGGGCGCCCCCGCCCTGAGGGCGAGCTCCATGACGCGCTTTATCTTCGCCGCGTGCATCTCACCGAGTGAACCGCCCATGACGGTGAAGTCTTGGGCGTAGACGAAGACCAGCCTTCCGTCGATCGTTCCGTATCCCGTCACGACGCCGTCGGCGGGGAGATCCCTCTTGTCCATCCCGAACTCGGTCCCGCGGTGCTTCACGAACATGCCTATCTCGGTGAAGCTCCCGGGGTCGAGGAGCTTGTCGATCCTCTCCCTCGCCGTCAGTTTGCCCCGCGAATGTTGCTTCTCAATCGCCTTCTCCCCGCCCATGAGCTTTATGGTCTCCTTCCTCTCCATGAGGTCTTGAACCTTCTCCTCCATGCTCACTTTCATCACCCGTACCGAACCTTGTAGTTTGTAAACCTTAAAAGGATTTTGAGGCTCGGCTTTTGGTTTAATTATCCAAATTGAGACGAACAGATGAAAAACTAAAACAAACAGAAAAGCTCGTCAGAGATGCTGTATCGGGGTCTCGGCTCCGCACGCCTCACACTTGAGGAAGTGGAAGCGGCCGCGCTTAACGATCTTCGTGTCGGGACTGCCGCAGACCGGGCATATGACGAACTCCTTTATGTACTTCTTCATCTTGTTGGCTATCAGGTACGGTGAAAAGCGGCCCTGCAGTATGGCCCTCCTCCCCTCCACCGTGCCTGCACTGCCCACCTCCCTGAGAAGGAACTTCAGGAGGTGGTTGGGGTCCCTGTTGAGGGCGTCGCTGATATCAACGAAGTTCTCTATTATCGTCCTGCTCCCGGCTATCGTGACTATTGCCCCGGGAACCTCGAACCTTGAGGAGTGATGCTTTATGTTCTCGGGAAGTTCCTCGTAGGCTTTATCCACAAGTTTATCGAAATCGAACTCCTCCATCTTCCTCACCACCCCGGGTATTATCCCTCTCTTATAACCTTTGCCTCCCCTAATACTTGACCAGCTTGTAGAACCCGGCCCTCGGCTCGTATATCCTTGAATCCCTGCTCAGGTCGCTGAGCAGTTTGAGGATCTCCTTCTTGGTGCCCACGCCTGCTTTGCTGGCCTCCTCGACTATGTCGTCCACGGGTGCACCGTACTCCCCCTGCTCCTCGAGCTCCTCGATTATCTCAAGCAGCTTCTCCATCTTGTTTATCTTCCTCGAGCTTCTGCCGGCTTCGAGTATCGAGATGTCCACGTTCCCCTCCTCGTCGACGGCTATGGTCTTCAGAGTCTTCTCCACTATCTCGACCGCTGCCTTGGCGTCCTCCCTCGTGACGACGTCGCTGAGCCTCATGCGTGCATGGGCCTCGCTGAGCCTCACCAGGGCCTCGAGCTGACGCGGGGTTATGGGTATCGGCTGGACACCGTTCTCCACCTTGTTCCGCCGTATCCCCCTTCTCATCCTGACGTAGTAGCGCTCTATCTCGTCCATTGCCTCCCGGCTGAGCTTTGGATGGACGTTCTTCCTCGCGTAGGCTATGTACTTCTTCAGGAGGTCGTAGGGTATCTTCGGGGACGTTACCTCCTTCTCCCCCCTCCTCACCCTCAGGATGTGCCTGGCTATCGCCGAGTCTATCTTCTCGTCCGGCTCGTCGAGGAGCAGGAATATAAGGTCGAAGCGGCTAAGGAGGGTGGGCGGAAGGTCGAGCTGTTCGGGCAGGCTCTTGTGCCTGTTGAACCTGCCGTACTTCGGGTTGGCGGCCGCTATGACGGTCGTCCTCGCGTTGAGCGTTGCCGTTATACCGGCCTTGGATATGCTTATGCTTTGCTGTTCGAGGGCCTCGTGTATGGCGCTCCTGTCCCTGTCGCTCATCTTGTCGAACTCGTCTATGAGGGCGAAGCCTCCGTCAGCGAGAACGAGCACTCCCGCCTCGAGAACCCACGAGCCGGTGAACTCATCGCGAACCGCCGCCGCCGTCAGACCCGCGGCGCTTGAGCTTTTACCGCTCGTGTAGATCGCCCTCGGGGCGAGGTTGGCGACGTAGCGGAGGATCTGGCTGTTGTGGACGAAGACGTCGTTGGCAATGAAGTTGTGGTGTTCCGGGATCTGGAGGTCGTAGACCCATTCGTGCTCCGGTCTGTAGCTTTCGATGTCCACCACGCGGTCCCAGAACACGTCCGAGTCTGCGAGGAGACGGAGGAGGTGAGCTTCTTCGGAACCTGGCAAACGCTCCTCAAGTACCCCTGCGATGATCCTTAGCTTTTCTCTGCTCGGAAGCCTGTCCCCCCTCTCGTAGTGGAGGTATGTTGAACGCTGTACACCCATCATCTGCGCCTGTGTCAGACAGGCCCTGATGCGGAGGTTCTTCAGCAGCGAGCTTACCCCCGGAACAACGTCGACGTTTGTGTTACGGCTTGAGCGCGGGCTGGAGGCGACGTTCCTGAGAAGCTCCATCTTCGATGGCAGACCAAAGCCGATCTCATCCCCGAACCTGATGGCGTCCTCTCCGGTGATGGTCAGTCTGTAGTACGTTCTTGCGGCTTTCATCCTGCCGTTGGTGGCGCGGGCTTTGGTTTCGTGCAGCTGCGATCTTATCCCGAAGCGAAGGAGGAGGTGCTGAACTCCCCTGAGCAGCTCCTTTGAGGCGGAGACGACGGTAACCTTTGGACGTTTCTTGTCGACGGTTCCCTCGGCGTCGAAGTACCCCCTCAGGAATCCCCTGATGTCCTCCAGCCGTGCGCTGAAAAGCTGCGGTGGAACCTCCTTGTC
>JAADEC010000073.1 GCA_013153595.1 Thermococci archaeon
CTGGAGGAACTGGTAGGTGGCGCGATCCTTCTCCTCCTCCGCGAGATCCACGAGCTTGAATATCGACTGCGTAACGCCGACCTCGTGGAGATAAACCGCCTCAAACGCCTTGAGCGGGCTCTCAAACTCCTGCTTCGGCCTCTCTATCCTGTCGAGCTCAACCTTGCCCGCGCGGTTGAATATGTAGTCGTAGAACCTCAGGGCGTGGCCGAGCTCCTCCTCCGCCTGCGCCTCCATCCAGCTCGCGAAGCCGTCGAAGCCGTTGTCCCTGAAGTAGGCCGCTATTCCCATGTAGAAGTAGGCCGAGAAGAGCTCCTTGTTGAGCTGCTCGTTCAGGGCCTTAATCATCCTCTCACTCAGCATGGTATCACCTCGATTTTATTTATCTTTCGAACCTTATAAGTTTATCCCTCGAACCGTATGTTTTGCATACCCCATCAGAAAGAGGTTGAGAATCGTTTGGAGCGTCAGCTCAGCAGCCTCTTCAGCTTCAGCACGACCTCCTTGTAGGGTATCTTTCCCCGCCTCATTAAGACGACGTTGTCGTTAACCCTCTTCAGCCTTCCGGCCAGCAGCTCGTCGCTGGCCACGACGAGGAGCGGAACGTTGAGAGCGCTCAGCTTCTCAAGCTTCGACCTCAGGTACTCCTCAGTCCAGAAGCCTGCTATCTCCACGTAGACCTCCTTTCCGTTCTTCCTCACGAGGAAGTCGGGTATGTAGGCCCTGTTGCCTGCCTTCAGTATCCCAGGCTCCCGGATCACCTCGGCGTTCAGTATGTGCCTCACCTTGGCCGCGAACTGCCTCTCGAGCTTCGAATCGTACTCAACCCTCTCCTCCACCTCAGGCAGCTCAGCCTCTCCCCTCCTGAGTTCGAAAGTGTACACCCTCCTCCTGTTCGAATCGAGGATCTCCTCCATGATCCACCAGTCGTCGGCACGCACTATCTCGGGTATGAGGCGGGCCATCGACGTCCCGTACTTCCTCGTGAGCTTGAGTATGGACGCGGGCCCTGTTATCTCCACCCTCCTCCCGTCCTCAGTAAGCTCGTACATGAGCCCGAGCCACTTTACGAGCCTGAATATCCTCTGATGGTTGGAGGAGACCTCGAAGGTCAGCCGCAGGGCCGAGAACGTCAGGGTCTGAAGGAGGGAGAGGTTGTACCTCCTCACGATCTCCCACGGATCAACCTCCGGAACCTCCCTCAGTATCTCCTCACCAGGCAGGTCAGAGAACATCAGCCGCTCAACCTCCCCGGGAGTCACGCCGAAGCGCCTGGCCGCCTCGGCTATGACGGCGTCCCTCTCAGCGTCGTCAACCACGTAGCCGCGTGAGAACAGAAAACGCCTCAGCTCAATGGGGCTGAACCCGGCACCCTGCTCGAACCTGCACATCCTCTCGATCACCTTCGCGAAGCCCCTGACCTTCCTGTAGTTCCGGGCGGTTTCCATGTGGCTGAGCTTCTCCTGAACCTCGGAGTAGCTCCTGCCAACGCTTGATCTGAACGCCGTGAGGACTGCCTTCGCGAGGGGCAGATGCTCCTCAGAGGCGAAGTTGAGGGTTATCCTTCCCCGCGACCTTCTGGCGTCGAGCAGCTCACGCGGCAGCATGTTGATACCTCGGAGCGGGACTTAATAGGGTTTTCGTGTCGCCTCCCGCGCTCCCGGTAAAACCTATATACGGTACGCGAGAATCAGGGAGTGTTGAGTCGAAGATGAGGGCGGTACTGCGGTACGACAGGGGAACTGTAACCATCAGGGGTAACGTCCACGTCCCCATGGCACGCTGGGACGAGAGGAGCAACTGCTATCGGGCACTGGCGTACAGGAGAAGGGACATACTGGACTTCCTCGAGTCCGCGGGTGCCGAGATCGAGGACCACACGCTCGACGGGGTCATACCCTCAAAGGACCTGCGGGACGTGGACCTCGGCGTGAAGCTGAGGGACTACCAGAGGGAGGCGGTTGAGGCATGGATGAGGGACAGGAGGGGAGTGATAGTCCTGCCAACTGGCGCAGGAAAGACAGTGGTGGCGATGGAGATAATACGCCGCCTCTCAGTCTCAACGCTCGTCGTCGTGCCGACGCTCGTTCTCCTCGATCAGTGGATGGAGAGGCTGTCGGTCTTTGGGGACGTGGGTGAGTTCTCCGGAAGACGGAAGGAGCTCAGACAGATAACCGTTACGACCTACGACTCAGCCTACCTCGCGGCCGGCTACCTCGGGGGAAAGTTCATGCTGCTCGTCTTCGACGAGTGCCACCACCTGCCGAGCGAAGCCTACAGGAACATAGCCCAGATGTCGATCGCCCCGTACAGGCTGGGCCTGACGGCGTTTCCCTGGAGGTCCGACGAGCTCCACAAGATGCTTCCAGACTTGATAGGCGGGATAGTGTACGAGAAGCGGGTCGACGAGCTGAGCGGTGACTACCTCGCTCCCTACCGGGTCGTCAGGATAAGCGTCCCCCTGACGGAAGAGGAGAAGAGGGAGTACGAGAAGAACTACGGCAGGTTCAGGGACTACGTGGCGAAGAGGCGCATACAGTTCCGCTCGTCGGGCGACTTCATGAAGCTCGTCATGAGAACGGGAAGCGACCCCGAGGCATTCAAAGCGCTCAGAAGCCTTGAGAAGGCAAGGAGGATAGCCTTTAACGCCAGGGGAAAGATCGAAAAGCTGAGGGAGCTCCTCGAACGGCACAGGGGGGAGAAGATAATAATATTCACGAGGCACAACGAGCTCGTCTACTCGGTGTCGAGGAGGTTCCTGATACCGGCGATAACCCACGAGATCAGCAAGGAGGAGAGGAAGGAGATACTGCGGAAGTTCAGGGAGGGAAGATACACCGCCATAGTCAGCAGTCAGGTTCTCGATGAGGGCCTCGACGTCCCGGATGCGAGCGTCGGGATAATAATAAGCGGAACCGGCTCGGCCCGCGAGTTCGTCCAGAGGCTCGGCAGGATACTCCGCCCCGCGCCCGGGAAGGAGAAGGCCGTCCTCTACGAGCTGGTGTCTTCTGGGACGGCCGAGATCAACGTGGCGAGGAGAAGGCGCGTCAAACACCGAGGGCGGCGCTGACGTAGTGCCTCCAGTCCATGGCCTGGGCAGCGGCCGGGCCGAACACGTGGCCGAGCAGCAGGGGGGCCAGGATACCGAGTGCAACGACGAGGACCGCGAGGACGGAGTTGATGATCAGGAAGGCCGGCTTCTCACCCCCGAGCCGCTCCTCCGCGTTTCTTCCCCTGCCCCTCCACAGGACCACTAAGACCCTCACGTAGGCCCAGGCGGCGATGACGCTCGTTATAACAACGACGAAGGCGAGCGCAGGGCTCTTCTGCATGAGGGCGTCGTAGATCAGCATTTTGCTGAAGAACACGTTAAGGGGAGGTACCCCCACGAGGGACATCGTGGCGAGTCCGAACAGAAACGTGGTCGCCGGCATCCTGCGGCCCATCCCCGCAAGCTCGTCCAGCCTCGAGCTTCCTGCGACGTAGACGAACGATCCAAGGGTGAGGAGGAGGAGCATCTTGGCTATCGCGTGGTTGACTATGTGGAAGGCTACGGCCTCGAGAGCGAGCCTGCTCGCAACCCCGAGCGTCATCATGAGGTAACCCATATGGAGGATTGTGGAGTAGGCCACCATGCGCTTGAGGTCGGTCTGGAAGAGCATCATCACGGAACCGAGGAAGGCCGTGGCGGCACCGAGTGTCAGGAAGACGAGTGAGAGCGTGGTGCTCCCCGAGAAGACCGTGAACTCGTAGCGGGCGAGCACGTATATCCCGACGACCTCGACGAAACCGCTCAGGATGGCCACCGCAGGAACGGGAGCCCCCTGGTAAGCGTCCGGAAGCCAGTAGTGGCCGGGAAAGATGGCGCTCTTGACAACGACCATCGCTATCGTGAGGGCGAAGAAGGCCGCGAGCCCCTGGACGGTTCCTGAGGTGTGGAACTCCCTGCTGAGGTCGGCCATGTTGAGGGTTCCGTAGCTCGCGTACACGAAGCCGAGGGCGAGGAAGTAGAGCGAGGTTGCCATGGCTCCGCTTATGCCGTACTTGAAGGCCGCCTCCATGGAGTCTCCCCTGCTTCTGTAGAATCCCACTATCCCGTAGGCCGCGGCTCCAATGGCCTCGAGCATCACGAAGAGGTTGAAGGCGTCTCCCGTCATGAACGCTCCCAAAACCCCCGCCTCAAGGCCGAGGAGGAATATGTGGAAGTAGCCGGACCCCTCGTTCTTAGAGAGGAAGGCTGAGGAGTAAATAGAGATCAGGAAGAAGCCGAAAGCGGCCGTGAGCGCCAGAACGGCCGAGAGCCTGTCGACCTTGAAGACTATGCCGAAGGGAGCCCTCCAGCCGCCGAACGTATAGACCATTGGAAATGCCGACGAGAAGGATGCGTGAAACATCCAGATTGTTGATACGAGCGTTATAAACGTCGCGACGGCAGAATAGACCGCAACCAGCCTCCGCCTCCTCACGAACAGGGGTATGAAGACTGCGAAGCTGAGAGGTATGACCGGGATGATACCTATCTGCATCACGCCCACCTCAGTCGAATATCCTCCTGGCGTGCTCCTCGAAGTGGGAGAGCACCTCCTTCCTTATCCGTTCCTCATCGAGGTCATCCCCAACGTCTATCCAGTGGACGTAGAGCCACCTGCCGTCGTCGCTGATGTCAACGACCACCGTGCCAGGGGTGTTCGTTATTGAGTTGGCCACGAACACCCTTCCGTACTCGCTCCTGACGTCGAGGGGGACGCGGACTATCCCCGGCCTCGACCTCAGCGTGAATACCCTCTTGGCGACGTCCACGTGGGTCCTGACCTCATCAACGAGGAAGTACCTGAGGGAGTAGGAGAGGAAGGCCGCCCACCTGCGAACCTGAACGACCTTGAGGTCGTTCCTGACCAGCCAGCGCCCAACTATCAGCGAGACTATGGCTGCCACGGCACAGCCCGTGACGACGTCGAAGGGGGTGAAAGAGCCCGTGTAGAGCAGGTAGATCAGGAGCACGAGGAAGAACGTGGCTGGCGACACCCTCCCAAGGCTCACGGTCCCTCCCTCCTCTCCTGCCCGAGAACGTCGGCGAGGTCCCTGACGTCCGTCGTTCCGTAAAGCCTGTGGGCCTGAATGGCGTACGTCACGAGGAGTATGTTCATGGCCATCCCTATGACGACGGCCGTCAGGACGAGGGCCTGCGGGAGCGGATCGACGGCGCCCGAGAGGAACTCCCTGAACCCGACGTGCTTCTCGTAGACCGGGGGAAACACTGGATAGACGAGGCGGTAGCCGATGATTATGAAGAGCATGTTTATGGCGTCCCCCATTATGTTCAGCATTATCACCTTCTTTATCATGTTGGGCCTCGTAACGACCCCGTAGATGCCGAGAACCATCATGGCGAACAGAACGACGACCGTGTAGGTGAGCATGAACTGAGCTGTCTCCATCATTTCACCTCCTCCCGCAGAACCCCCTTGAATATCCACTCCGATATCCCGAGGACGAGGAAGACCGACAGGAATCCAAAGGTAACGGCGGTGTACTCGCCCACGTCGAGGCTTAGGAGCCCCGACTCCCCCGGCAGGAGGTCTATCTGGAGCAGGTGTCCCCCCATGAGGACGGGCAGGAAGACCGTAACGAGGATCACGGCGAGCCCGGCGGCGTAGGCCGTCAGGGTGTGCCTCAGGGTGAGTCCGCTCCTCTCAAGGACGAACTTCGAAAAGACCACGAAGAGAAGGAGGGACGCAACGGCCATGGCCGAGCCGGCCTGAAAGCCCCCGCCCGGCGTCAGCTGTCCGTGTATGGCTATCGACGCAGAGACCGCAACTATCGCAACAACCACGAGCTTGGTTATCACTCTGACTATCTCGTCCATCTTCCTGTGGGGCTCCCGCTCCTCGTTCCTCCGCACCTCCCTCTCCTGCCTGGAGCTGAGCCTCAGGACGCTCAGGGTTCCCGCTATGGCGAGGAAGAAGACGAAAGTCTCGAAAAGTGTGTCAAACCCCCTGTAGTTCCAGACTATGGCAGTCACCACCTCCGGCGTTGAGGCGGCCCTCTCGAGGTACTCGGCCCCGAGCGGCCTGAGGCTGCCACTCGCGAATCCCGAGGCAACCGCGGAGTATGACAGCACGGCCATGGCCATCAGCAGGAGCAGAGCCACGACGACGTCCCTTCGAGCCCCCATGTCATCACCTCACTTCCCGACCTCGAACCTCTCGGTCTTGCTTATGGCGAGTATCATGAGGGCGGTGTAGGCTCCAACGGCTATGGCCAAGTAAGCTAAAACTATGTCCGGAGCCGCCAGAACGTAGAAGCCGAGGGCGAAGAACGTCGACTGAACCGAGCTTAAAGCCAGGGCTTTGAGCAGGTCGTGCTCCTTCATAGCGAGGTAGCTGAAGACGAAGCCGAAGGACACGACTATGGCGAGCACTGTAAGGTGAAACTCTATCATCTCGAACGCCTCCTGAAGTAGAACTCCGGCTGCTCCCCGGGGACCTCCCTGTGCTCCCTGACGAGCTCAGCCACGTCCTCCCTGTGCGGAAGGTCCTCCTCGAGCTGGTCAACGATCAGGCGGGGCTTCCTACCCACCCTGCCGAAGTAGACGGCCGAGACGAGCGAGTGGGTTCCCGTTGGGGCCACCATGAGGATGAGCATCGCAACCGTGAAGGCTATTCCCGCCATGAAGAACCTGAGCTCCCCGAGCTGCGGGCTGACCAGCGCCACCAGTCCGGCCCCGAAGACAGGCAGAACCGCCCCGCCTATCGTCCCGACGGTGGCCGCGTGGGTTCTCATGTAGAAGTCGCTGAACCTCAGCATGCCTATGGCCGCTATCAGGTCGTAGATGGCCCCGATCACTATGAAGACCATCCCTGTAACGAAAACCGCGTGGTAGAGGACGTCAAGGGGGCTCATGGTCACACCTCCACCTCCCCGTAGAGGACGTACTTCGTGTAGTAGAGGTCGAGCATGTAGGCCCAGAGGGCGAGTATTATGGAGCCGCTCGCGAGCATGACGGACCTGAAGTATATGCCGAGTATCACCATGAACGCCGCCATGTCGAAGGACAGGCAGTCGACGACGAGTATTATGTCCGCTGTCGTCGGTCCCTTTATCGCCCTTATCCCGTATATGACGAAGGCAAGTGTGTATATCACCGCGACGGCGTAGAGCACCTCCCTGAACACCACCTCAAAGTTCAGACCCATGGACTCACCTCCTCACCTCAGCATGATTCCAACGAGCACGACGAGGACGGCAAAAGCTATCGCGAAGCCGCTCATCAGGACGTTCATATCGGCGTTCCTCTCGGTTCCCCACCTCGACGCCCTCTCAACTGCCCTCACGAACGGCATGAACATTGCCTCATCGATGTGCCTCGTCTCGTAGTCGAGGGCGTCCATGGAGGATTCGAGGGTTGGAACCTCGTACCCCGGCACGTCCTTTATGACGGGCACGATCCCGTGAAGGTAGGCCCTCCTCAGGAGGTCGACGGCGAAGGCGGCCGTTTCCCTGAGTATCCCCCCGAGGCTGTAGAATATGAGCAGGATCTCCGAGACCCTCTCGGTCGGGGTTCTGCCGAGCTTCCAGCCAAACGCGAGCATGGATACCATCAGGAGGGCCGAGACGACGGCCAGCGGGAGGGAGACCGAGGAGCGGACGGACGGCAGGGCGAAGGAGAGGGGGGCGGTGAGGGACGCAACCGTCAGGAAACCCGTAACCGCCACCACCCCGCGGGGAACCTTAGTCACGCTGACCTTCCTTCCGCATATCCTCTCCCCGAGGCTTCTGAGCTGGAGGAGGGAGGCGAGGGGGAACGCCCCGAGGAAAACGACGGGAACGAACGTCAGCCAGAGGACGACGCCTGCCCCGGACATGCCCTGGTAGATCATCCACCTCGAGACGAACGACGCGAAGGGGGGAACCCCGGCCATCGCGAGGGAGGAAGCGTAGAGGAGAGACGACATGAGGTGATCGCTGAGGAGCTTCCTGATGGAGCACACGTTCGGCTCCTCCCCGTAGTGCTCAACCGCGCTGAGGCCTACGAAGACGGCCGACTTGTAGAGAACCTGGTAGAGGATGTAGAGCAGGGAGCCGTAGAGCATCACCTCCCTCCCCGTCACCCAGTAGCCTCCGAGGCCGAAGAAGGCCATGCCGACGTCAGTTATGCTCCCGTAGGAGAACTTCTTCTTCAGCCTGATCTCCCTGAAGGAGTAGAGGGCCGCGAAGGTCGAGACTGAGCCTGCGACGGCGAACAGGTAGCCGCAGTACTGGCCGGGCCACGCCGTCAGCGCCATGTGAAACGCCACCAGCTCGCCGAGCATGAAAACCGGCGTTAGAGCGGCCCTTACCTTCCCGTAGACCCCGGGAACCCACGAATGGAATGGGAACAGGCCCGCCCTGAAGAGGATCGGGAAGACGTAGAGGGGCCTAAAGCCCGTGGCGTAGGCCAGGATGAGGGGGATCACGCCGAAAACCTGGTTCATGACGACGTAGCGCCTCGCGGTCTTCGGCCTGCCGGCGGACAGGATCATCAGGAAGGTCCCGAGCGCGTAGAGCTCGTAGCCGCTCACGAGAAGCTCCCCCTTCCCGGTCAGCATTAGGAAAACTGCGAGGAGGGAAATCGAAGTCCCGAGCCCCTCGGCCCCCGTCCTCCACCCTGCCACGCAGACCGCTACACCGACCATCGCCGCGGCGATTAGAAAGGCCGTTTCAACGCTCAGGCCGCTCCAGCCCCCGACCGTGAGTAGAACCATCCCCGCGATCATGGCGGCTCTGCCTGTCCTTCCCCAGGCCATCGAGGCGATGACCGCGAACCCCATGAGCAGGAAGGGCACCACGGCGGGGTAACCGCTGAGCATCAAGCCCCCATCACCCCGTAGAAGCCTATCTGTCTGACCAGCGGGTAGGCGATGTAGGCCACGGTCAGAGAGAGCGCGAGCAGGAGCACGAGCGTCAGCCTCATCACCCCCGGCAGCCGCTGGCCCACGTCTTCGTTTCTTCCAAGGACGTTCCTCCCTATCCACCCGCTCCCGACCCAGAGCAGAACGGCCGAATCGACGAGGACCATGAGGGCGGGGAGGAACGCGAGGAGCGGCAGGCCGGGGTGTCCGAGGTTCTCGAGTATAGCCGCCTTGCTGAACGCTATCCCCATCGGAGGGAGGCCCGCAAGGCCGAGGAGGGCGGCGGACCAGGAAACTGCCTCAAGCCGCCCCAGCCCGCTTATACGCCTCATGTCGAGCGTGCCGAGGGAGTAAGTGAACGTTCCGGCAGTCAGGAAGGCCAGACCCTTAACGAACGCGTGGGTGGTGAGCTGGAACATCGCCGCCTGGATGCCTGTTTTAAGGCCGAGGGCCGCGAATGTGAGGCCCACGAACATGGCTCCCGCCTCGGACACCGTGGAGTACGCGAGGAGCCTCTTGGCGTCCTTCTGGACCGGGTAGTTGATGACGGGGATGAGTATCGAGACGGACACCATGACCGCCATGACGTAGAAGATCCACACCGGCAGGGGACCTATGAACTGGAGCACCCTCGCGACGAGGTAGACGCCCATCTCGACCATCGCGGCGCCGTGTAGGAAGGCGCTGGCGGGCGTGGGGGCCTCCATGGCATCGGGTATCCACGAGTAGAAGGGGAACTGGGCGCTCTTCGTGTAGCCCGCCACGAGGAGGGCGAGGAAGACCCAGGGCTTGATCGACGGGGAGAGGGAGTGGAGGGAGAACAGGCTGAGGCTGTGGAGCTTGGTTATTCCAACGCCGATGACGGTGTAGAAGCCGATCATCGCCCCCGCGTTCGGGATTATGAACGCCTTGAAGCCCGCCCGGTAGCCCTTCTCGGTCCCGTAGTAGCTCACCACGCCCCAGCACGCGAGTCCCATTATCTCGAAGAAGATGAGCATGCCGAGGAAGGTTGAGGAGTAGACGAAGCCCATGGTGGCGCCCTCGAACATGACCATCCACGCGTGAAAGCGTCCCTTGCCCCTCCCGACGGGGTGTCCCCTGTTCCGCGCGGTCATGTACTCCGTGGCGTAGAGCATGAATATGAAGCCTGCCAAAGCCACCACGGTTCCTATGAGGCGGCTCATTGGGTCTATGAGCACGCCGTAGACCTCTCCAAGCCCCGACGTCCGAAGGTAGACGTGGTGGAGAGTAGCATCTCTCTGCAGGGTCAGAACCCCAACCTGCGCCCCGAGAACCGCCGAGAGCATCGCCAGCATCACGGCGTCGGCCTTCCTTCCGTCGAGTCTGAACAGGAATATGGAACCAGTCAGGGGCAGGATGAACGTCAGGGTGGCGAGAACGACGGGCAAACTCACTGGCAGGCTCACTTCGCCCACGACTCCAGGTCCCTCTTGGTGTTGACGTTGAAGAAGCTGTCCCTCCATTCCTCAGGCATCTCATCTATCCTGACGTAGCACGCGTCCACTGACCTTATGAGCGAGTTCAGGGAGTAATCCCTTCTCTCCAGCCTTTCCTCGATCGCAGGCCTCAGCCTTGAGGAGTAAACCGAGTGCAGGGGCTCAATGTAGCCGTTGGGCCACAGGGGGACGCACGCCACCTTACCGCTTCTCCTGAAGGTCCTCACCATGTCGTCGACGAGTTCGGGGACCACCGAGGGCATGTCACCAGCAACGACGAAGGCGTCGCCGAGGCTCAGGGCGGTGTAGACCCCTCCCATCGGGCCGACGAGCAGGTTGTCAGGGATGACGTCAACGCCGAGTTCCCTCATGGGCTCCACCCTGTCCGGCGAGGCCACCACGACCACGTCTCCTATCTCCGAAGCTCTCAGGAGTCTCTCGATGACGTGGGCTATGAGGGGCTTCCCGTCTATCCTGTAGAGGAGCTTGTCCCCGCCGAACCTCCTGGCCCTTCCACCGGCGAGAACGGCCGCTATCATCGCTCACCCTCTTTTTGGCTGTTTCCGTCATCCCCGTCCACTTGGACGTACTCTATCGTGCTTATGTACTTGACGTGCTCGAGGGCCCTCTCAGGGTTCAGCATGTCCTCCATGAGCCTCCTGAAGTAGCCGTCCCTGTCGTAGGCCACCTCGTAGTTGGTGGCGACGTCGAGGTAGCTCGAGTGGAAGTTCTCGGCCTCCTCCCTGGTGTAGAGCTCGAACGAAACGTGGTAGCCGTACTTCTGCTCTATCGGGTCCCTTATCCTCTCGACGAAGTCGGCCATACGGTTCATCTTGACGGGATCGTACGGCCTGTCGATTATAACGACGACGTCTATGTCCCCGAAGTCGGGATCCCTCAGGTGCCTGCCGTAGAAGACGACGGACAGGAGGTTGTCCCCGTAGAAGTCCATTATCCGCCTCATCATCTCGTCCTTGGCCTCACGCACTCCCATACCCACCACCCAACTGAAGACTGTGAATGCAAAAAAGAAAACGTGTCAAGGCACGAACCTTACGTGTATCTTCGAATCTCCCTTTATGCTTTTCGCCAGTTTGAGAAGGTTGGGCATGTCCCTCAGGGGAAGCTCGGTGAGATCCCTGACCGTCAGCTCGAAGGTTCTGCGCTCGGGCTCTATCCCGAGCCTCTCCTTTATCCTGGCCACCTCTTCCTCGCTCAGCTCGCCGAGCTCCTCTATTATGAGCATGTCCCCCGCGTAGTGCGACGTTATCCTCGCCGCGTACTCCGGGTAGTCCTGATACTTCAGTCCGTAGACTTTCCAGGGCATCAGGGACACCTCTTCTTCGTTTCAGCTCTTTCCGCAGCGGGTCAGGTTCGCGCGCTCTTTCCGATCTTCCTCAGCGATTCACCCCACTCACCGTACTCGTCCACGAGGCTCCAGTAGGTCTCCTCGAGGAACCTCATGGCGACCTTAACGCGTGAGTCCTTCTCCTTGAGGAAGTACCCGGTGACGAGGTCGTGGAGCCTCTCCCTCGGGTTCTCGTCCTTCTGGGCCTGCTCCAGGAGCTTCATGAAGTCATCGAGCACGGCGTCGCGGTCGTAGTAGCCCACCACGCGCCTTAGCTCATCCCTCAGGGTTATCCAGAGGCGTAGAGACAGCGGCCGCTCTGGGATCGTGAAGGAAACTCCGTCGCCCTCCTCCCCCGGCGGGAGCGCCTTCCAGTACTCCCCGTGCATCTTCTTCTCCTTTATCCCGAGGAGCTGGGCGATGCCGTAGAGTATCTCCTCCGGGCTGGGCGGACAGCCGGGGATGTACATGTCTATCGGAACCACCATCTCGGGCCCACCGCTCCTCAGCCTGTCCCTCCCGCGCTCGGGGGAGGTGTTGTAGAGGGCGTAGCTGTTGTAGAATATCCCGCCGCTCGACGCGCACGTCCCTATGGCGACGACTATCCTCGGCTTCGGCGGCATGGCCTCGTAGGCCTTTCTTATCCCTATCCTCGTCTGCCTCGTGAGCGGACCAGTTATGAGCAGGGCGTCGGCGTGCCTCGGGTTGGGGACGACCTTTATTCCAAGCCTCTCGAGGTCGTAGTAGGGGCTTATGACGTCGAGGACCTCTATGTCGCAACCGTTGCACGATCCCGCGTCAACGTGGTAGACCCAGACAGACTTGAGGCGCGCCATCACTCATCCCCCCTCTTGGCCAGCAGGTAGGCCGGATACTCAACTCCCTCAAGCTCCCTGAGCTTCTCAACGGTCACGCGCATCTTGGCGTCCTGGGTCAGCTTCATCCTGTCCTCGAGGGCGTACATGTCGAATATCTCCTTGGGCAGGATGTTCTTGACGTACTCTATCTGCCTCTCGGTGAAGTCGAGGTACTCGCCGCACTCCTCGCAGTAAGCTAACCTGTGCTCCACCACCTCGACGAGGTCCTCCTTGCTGTTGGTGGCTATCTCAAAGCGCGTCGTCGGCTCCATCGCCCCCGTCGGGCAGACCTCTATGCAGCGGGCGCACCTTATGCACCTCGCCGCGTTGTAGGTCAGTCTCTTAACCCCGTGCTCCTTGTCCCACTCCATTATCAGCGCATCGGGAGGACAGGCGTTCACGCAGGCACCGCAGCCCACGCACTTCTCGGGGTTTATGTGCGGGATTCCCCTGTACTCAGGCGGCTTCTCTATGTCTATGAAGGGATAGGGCGTCGTGACCGGGGCCTTCTCCCCGATCTTCTCGACCTCCTTCCTGTTCCACGCCTTGAGCTTCTCGGTGTAGGACACGCTCTCCGCCATTCAGAACACCCCCCTGTTCTTTATCGAGAGCTCGTTGAACTCTGCCTCCGTCAGAACCCTCACCCTTCCAGTCCTGACGTCAACGAACTGTACCCTCTCCGTGCACGAGTAGCACGGGTCTATGCTCGCTATGATGAGCGGGGCATCCGCCACGTTGTAGCCGCGGAGCATGTCGGGTATCGCGGGCAGGTTGTTGTACGTCGGGGCGCGGACCTTCCAGCGGTAGACCTTGTTCTTCTCCCCTGTCATCACGTAGTGCAGGACCTCACCGCGGTGGGCCTCTGTGAATCCGAGAGCCTCCGCGTACTCGGGCAGCTTCCCTATGGGAACCATTATGTCCCCGCCGGGCATCTGGTCTATGAGCTGCTCAACTATCCACAGGCTCTCGAAGAGCTCGTCCATCCTCACGAGAACCCTCGCCAGGACGTCGCCCTCCTTGTAGACCGGAACCTTGAAGTCCACCTCGTTGTAGGCCATCGCCGTCTTCGTCGCCTGGTCGAGCCTCGCGTCTATCCTCCTTCCGCTCGCCCTCGCCGTGGGTCCGAGGACGGAGTAGGCCTTGGCGATCTTGTAGGGCAGGATTCCAACGCCCTCGGCGCGCTTTATGAACGTGTTCGTGTTCAGGGCGATGTCGAGGAACTTCTTCGTTCCTTCCCTGATCTCCTTGACGACCTTCAGTATCTCCTCCTTGCGGTAGTCGAGGATGTCCCTCCTGACGCCGCCGACGATGTTCATCCCGTACTGCTTCCTGTTTCCGGTCAGGCGCTCGACCAGCCACATGACGGGCTCACGGATGCGCCAGGCGTGCATGAATCCCGTGTCGAAGCCCACCATGTGGGCGGCTATCCCGACCCACAGGAGGTGGTTGTGGATCCTCTCAAGCTCGAGCATGAGCGTCCTTATGTAGCGCGCCCTGTCGGGTATGTCAACGTCCGCCAGGCGCTCTACGGCCATCGCGTAGCTGACGGAGTGCTGGTAGCCGCAGATTCCGCAGATCCTCTCGGCGAGGAAGAGGACCTGATTGTAGGTAAGCCTGCCCTCTCCGACCTTCTCTATGCCGCGGTGGGAGTAGAAGCCGCGGTAGTCGACGTCGACTATCTCTTCTCCCTTGACGAACAGCCTGAAGTGGGCGGGCTCCTCTATCCCCATGTGGAACGGACCCATCGGAACGGTCGTGGTGCCCTCAGGCGGCTCCCTGAACTCGGTCTCGGGCTCCCTCATGGGCGAGTGCCTGTAGTCCATGTCCTTCCTGAGCGGGTAGACACCCTCCGGCCAGTCCTCCGGCAGTATTAGTCTCCTCGGGTCTGGATGGCCGATCGGCCTGAAGCCGAGGAGGTCCTTAACCTCGCGCTCTATCCACAGGGCCGCAGGCAGCTTTGCCGCAACGCTCGGGAAGCTCGGGTCGTCGGCTGGCATGTACGCCTTGAGCAGGACCCAGAAGTTCCTGTCCATGTTCTCGGCCTCTACCTGAACGTTTATCAGCGGCATGTAGGAGAACTTGCCGGCTATTGCGCGCTCGTCGGTTCCGACCGCCGTTGACATGTGGGTCTCCTTGAACCTCGGGTGGTTGTGCCACCAGAGCGTCGCCTCGGGTAGGACGTCGCGGTCTATTACGAAGAGGTACTGGCCGTAGGTGAGCCTCCTGCACTCGTGTATGCTGTCCTTGAACTCCTCGTAGAACTCCTTCAGACCCTCCCTCTCCGACAGGACGTCAACAAGGTCTGCGCTATCACACTTACCTTTTTCACAGGCTTCACACTCACACTCAACCTCAACTTCAAACGCTGACTTCGACATGATCACCACCCCATGAACGCCATGGCGAGTATACCGAGGCCTATGAAGAATATCTTAACGTTCGTTCTGACGATGTGGTCTATCCTGAGCCTCGCGTTGGTGGCTTCGAGCGCCGCTATTATCGGGTACAGTGCGAACGTGAGCAGCAGCTGGAGGGCGAAGAGCCCGACTGACTTCGCCAGGCCGTGGACCGGACCGACGATCGGGTATGTAACCATGCTGACGAAGAACCACAGCAGGGCGAAGCGCTTTATGTAGATCGCGTAGTAGAACACCCCTAAGAGCCTTCCGCTGTACTCAGCTAAAGGCCCGCCTATGACCTCCTGCTCGGCCTCCGCCACGTCGAACGGCACGAAACCGCTCTCAACGTAGAGGGCGTAGCCGAGTATTATGTACGCGAATAGAAGGGAGGCCGATAGGTGTAGGTGGGTCATTATGTGGTAGAGGTTTAGGCTGCCCGAGTTGTAGGCGAAGACCCCGTAGACCACGGCGAGTATTGGCTCCACCGTCAGGAGGAGCGTCATCTCCCTCGCAGATCCGAGGTGGCTGAAGGCGTTCTGAACGCTGAACCCTCCGAGCATCACGAAAACGCTGACCATCGCCACGACGTAGAAGAACACTATGATGTTGTAGCCGAAGTTGACCGGGACGTGGCCTCCATACGGAAGGAGCAGGGCCGCCGCGAGCGCAGATGCAAGCGCGAGGTACGGTGCCGCCTTGAACATCCAGCTCTTAGTCGGCAGAACCGTTGGTATGGCGAACAGCTTCCTCAGGTCGTACCACGTCTGGGCCAGCGGCGGACCCCTCCTGTACTGTATCCTCGCCTTGACCCTCCTCGCTATACCGTCGAGGTACGGCGGCAGGAGCACCATAACGATGATACCCGCTATCTTCAGGGCTAAACTCTCGTACATCTTCCTCACCTCACAGGAACACCAGCAGGCATACTATCGCCCCGACCACCACCACGGTCAGTGCGACGAAAGTTCCGAGTTTTATTCCTCCGATGACGTCCCTCACTATCCTCAGGAGCCTGACGAGAGGCCTCAGGGTTTCCTCGTCTATGTACTGCACCTCGCATCTGTGGAGCGCGTCGACGCTCTCGACCTCGGACTCCTCGTACGGCGTGTCCACGATCTTGACGAAGTACCTCGCGATCCAGACGTAGACCTTGACTATGTAGTGCACTATGGCCTCACCGAAGGAATAGGCCCAGTCGGTGAAGGCGTAGAAGTGCCCTATCTTCTCCTCGTACTTGAGGTAGTACGAGCCAGCGGATACGCGGTAGCCCTCGGCGTCTATCTCCGTTGAGCCGCAGTCCCACGGGCGAACCTCCCTGTCGAAGCGCGGCTTTAGTGAGGCGTAGCCTATGAAGACGAGGACGCCTATCAGTATTATGAACAGCAGGGGCAGGAAGCTTATCGACTGGAAGCCTATCTTGTAGACGTTTGAGCTCACGGCCGCCTTAAGCCCGCTGACGGCGAGGGTTCCCCTGTTGAGGAAGCTGACGAAGATGAACGGGAAGACACCCACGAACAGCGTCATGCCCGCGAGTATCCACTCCCCAATCTGCATCGCGGCCGGAACTTCCCTGACGTCCCTGTAGTCCTCCCTCTCGCCTCCGAACTGGGCGGTGTAGAACTTTATGAACGATGCGAGTGTGGCCGCGCTTATGAACGCCGCCATGACGGCTCCGAAGGCGAGGAAGTAGCTACCTGACCTGAAGCCTGCCACGTATATCAGCCACTTGCTTATGAAGCCGTTGAATGGCGGAATGCCCGATATGGCCAGCGAAGCGAACAGCGTCGCGACCGCAGTGACCTTCATCTTCGTTCCAAGCCCTCCAAGCCTCTCAAGATCCACGGTTCCTGTGGCGTACTCTACCGAGCCGGCCTCGAGGAAGAGGGCCCCCTTGAACATGGCGTGGTTTATGGCGTGGAAGAGGCCTGCGAACAGTCCGAGGGCACCTATTGCCGCCAGAGTCCCTCCCTTCGGTATGAGGGCCATCCCTATTCCAATGCCGAGCCATATGTAGCCCATCTGGCCGACGCTGTGGTATGCGAGGAGCCTCTTGGAGTTCGTCTCCCTCAGGGCGTAGAGGGTTCCGACGGTCAGCGTTGCTATACCAAGGCCCGCCACGATGTAGCCGAGCGTCACATTCGGCCCGGCCATCGACCAGTCAAACCTCAGGAGGCCGTAGACTGCCGTCTTTATCATTATGCCGCTGAGGAGGGCGGAGACGTTGCTCGGCGCGGCCGGATGTGCATCAGGAAGCCAGTAGTGCAGCGGAACTATTCCGGCCTTCGTCATGAACACGACGAGGAAGAGGCCGTAGAAAGCGTCCTTGTAGGCGGTTGAGGCCGTCGCGAGGTGCTGCTGGATGGCGGAGTAGCTGAGGTTGTGGATGCTGCCCGTCAGAACGCTGCCTAAGGCCAGCAGGAGGAAGAGCGGTATCGTGTCGAAGAAGTGCATCGTCACGTAGTACTTGAAGCTCGCGTCGAGGTCCTTCTTCTCCTCCTTCCAGAATATGAGGACGAACGAGCTGAGGGTCATGAGCTCCCATGAGAAGACGAACCATTCGAGGTTGTTGACTGTGACGACGAGGGCCATCGAGGCTATGAACGTGTTGTATGCGACCGCGTAGACCCACGCCTTCCCGCGTTTCTCGTGGTGGTCCATGTAGCTCATCGAGAACAGGGCCGAGCCCAGCGCCACTATCCCGACTATGAACAGGAACACGTTCGAGAGGCCGTCTATGTGGACCGGGAGTCCGAGAACGCTTCCGCTTACGCCGCCCTTTGAGTATGCGTCGTAGACCTGTATGAGAACCAGAATCGAGCCTATGAAAGCGAGGAAGCTTGAAGCTTTCGTGGTTGCCCTGTATTCCCTCAGGAAGCCCATAAGGCCCCCTATTATGAACGCTATAATCGCGTACTCAAGGATGAGCGCCATTCACAATCCCCCCATGAACCCTATCTTGCTCACGAGGTCTATCGTCACCCAGGGAGACACGGTTCCGATTACGATCAGCGCGAGCATCGAGGCGTACATCGGCCACGTGGGACGGTTGACGGGTTCTGGTTTCGCCGCCTCTCCGAAGAACATCCTCCTGAACCACACCATGACGACCACGAAGAGTATGGCCGCGTCGAAGAGTATGAGCGTCGGCAGCAGCCATGAGTAGATCCCGGGGGCGTGCGCGTTCGTCATCGATTCGTAGGCCTTGGCGAAGAACATGCCGAGCGGCAGAACCCCGGCGAGCCCGAAGAAGGACAGGAACCACGACGTGCTGACCGCCGGGAGGGTGTGGGCCAGACCCCTTATGCTCCTCATGTCCGTCGTCCCGAGGGAGTAGCTCATGGCTCCAACGGTGAGGAAAGCAAGGGCCTTGACGAAGGCGTGGTTTATGACCTGATATGTGGCTATCTGGAGACCGAGGGAACTGCCGTAAGCCGCGTAGGCGAGCGTCATGTAGCCAATGGCCGCCTGGCTTATGGTCGAGTAGGCTATGAGCGTCTTGGAGTCGCTCTGTATCGGGTAGTATATCATCATCAGGAGTATCATGAGCACCGAGAACGGCACGAGCACGTAGAACAGGTGCTTGTAGGGTCCGAGGTACTGTATTATCCTGAATAGAAGGAAGACCCCCATCGCGGTTACCGAGACGCTGTGGATTATCGCAGAGACAGGAACGGGGCCCTTTGTTGACTTCGGAAGCCACGAGTAGAAGAAGAACTGGGAGCTCATTGCGAACGCCGCGAACGTCACGAGGAGCATGACGTCCCTCTTCGTTCCGGCCGAGACCCATCTCATGCCCGATAGCGCCTGATGGTTGCCGAGCATGGCGAGGGCTATGAGCATAAGGACGACCCCTATGTTGAGGACGAGGAACGACTTAATGGCGTCGAGGGGAGCGTTGCCGTAGAAGTCTATGAGCCAGCTCAGCGCTATGGCCATGAGCTCGAGCGATACTATGAACTGGACCATGTTGGTTCCGTAGATGAACGTCATCGTCGAGCCTATGAGCAGGCCTAAGAGGGCGTAGAACTTCCCCTTGCCACCCTCAACGGGGAACTCAGCGTGGGCTTTAACGACGTAATCGGCGGTGTAAACGACGACGAGGAAGGATACTATAGCCGTGACCAGACCGACGAGAACCGAGGCCGTGTCGGTGAGTATCCCGAAGACCTCCCCCACGTTTCCTGCACTGAGTATGGAGTAATGGTAAACCGAGCCCATCCTGTACACGAGGAGCGCCGCCACGTTGAAGATCAGCGACAGCCCTGTGATGGCTATGGCAAATCCGTCCGCCTTCCTGCCCTCCAGCTTGTATCCCAACAGCAGGACGAACGGGAGGAGGGCGGATACGAGGAGCAACACACTCACGTCCATGTCTATCACCCTTAGCTTAGAGTTCTAAACCCATGGTTTAGTTGCAAAAAAATAATATCAGAGCACGAGGTAGGCCTTCTCTCCCTCCCCGGTCTCCGCTGAACTCTTCAGGTTGGCGACTATCTTTCCTTCCTTCTCCCAGAGGATGTCGTTCAGGTCTCCGTACTTGAGGGCCTCGGTCGGGCAGGCTGATACGCAGGCTGGCAGCTTTCCTTCAGCCCTCCTGTCCGCACAGAGGTCGCACTTGTCCATTATCTTGTTCTCCTCATCGAGCTTTGGAACCCCGAACGGACACGCGACGCCTCACATTA
>JAADEC010000036.1 GCA_013153595.1 Thermococci archaeon
TTGGGGGCCCAGTAGTACGGATCCAGGCCTATGTGCTCCCTTCCCTCCGCCTTGGCCTTCTCGTAGGCCTTCTTGAAGAAGCCCATCTGCCAGTTCCTCGTCGGGAAGGTTCCACGCTCGCGGTTCATCCAGTCGAGGAACTCGCCGCTTCCGTACCCCATGTCTGCCTTCGTCGCAGGATGGTCCTTGAAGACGAGCGCCCACTTCTTTATCAGCTCGCGCAGCCTCTTCTGGTCAGCTATCGGAAGCTTCTTGGTTCCCCTCACGACTATGCCCTTAAGCTTCTTGCTCCCTAACACGGCTCCTGGCCCTCCCCTTGCGGCCTGCCTCTCGTCAGTCTCTATCGTTGATATAAGGCTCAGCTTCTCCCCGGCAGGCCCTATGAAGGCCGTGGCGTGCTTCGGAAAGTCCTTCTTGGCCTTCTCCCTCGCCTCCATCGTGGTGAGACCCCAGTAGTCATCCGCGGGGATTACCTCGACGTCATCGTCCTCGATCCTTATCAGTACAGGGCTGTCGCTCTTGCCCTCGGCTATGAGAACGTCGTAGCCCGCTTTCTTGAGCTCCTCACCCAGCTTGGCACCGGCCATGCACCTTCCGTAGCCGCCCGTCAGCGGGCTCTTGAAGTTGAATGCTGTCTTTGAGCCCGTCCCTATGCCAGTTCCGACGAAGAGACCGGGAGCGATTATCATCTTGTTATCGGGACCGAGTGGATCCGTACCCTTGGGAACCTCATCGTAGAGTATCCGCGTTCCGAAACCAATCCCTCCGAGGTACTTCCTTGGGAACTCCTCGGGAAGGGGTTCAACCTTGACATCTCCCGTGCTGAGATTGACCCTCAGAATCCTGCCCCAGTAACCACCCTCTGCCTCCATGCGGTATCACCTCGAAAGATTTTCGGAGCCGAGGATATAAGACCTTCGCAAAAGAAACCGTTCACCCGGGGGTTTAAGTTAAGCTTCCATGTTAAATATCGAGCATCGATGCACCTCGCGCGATGCTCATGGACGGCATCAGCCTGCCTGCGGCTACGTCTTGAAGATCCTGACGTCCACGACGACGTGCCAGACTCCCGGGGCGTAACGCTTTATGACGAGCTCGTTCAGCTTCTCAACCTCAACGCCGTTCTCTCCTGCCACGCGCCTGAAAGTCTCGAATGGCTCCATCGGCCTGAGCCTTTCTGGGACTGTGTTGTGGTAGTGCACAACCGCCCCGTTCCGGGCTATATCAAGGGCCTTGCCTATGAACTCGTGGGTTCTGACCACGTAACCCATGAGCACACGATCCGCTAAATCCCTGCCGGGGAAATCCCTGTTGTCGATGTTGTAGGCAGTCATCCTGTCGACGACCCCGTTGAGCTCGATGTTTTCGATGAGGAACCTGAACGTGTACGGGCTTTTCTCTATGGCTATGACCCTGGCGCCTCCGTGAACCGCCATGGGGAGGCTCAGATGCCCCACACCGGCGAACATATCGACCACGAGCTCGCCCGGCCTTGCCACCCGAGCCATCCTGACCCTCTCCTTGACGTTCGCTGGTGAGAACATCACCCTCGCCACGTCGAGCTTGTACTTCACGCCGTTCTCGACGTGAACTGTTACGGTGTCGTTTCCGTAGAGGAGCTCGTAGTTGGTCTCCCTGAACTCCCCGCTTATCCTCCCCTTTCTGAGGACTGCTTTGGCCCCGAGAACCTCGGCGTAGACCTCAGCCACCCTGTGCTTGTACTCCTCAAGCTCCCGGCGGATCGGGAGTATGAGAACGTCCCCTATCATGACCCAGTGCTTGGGGAGCATCTCCACTAACTCCGGTGGGAGTTCCTCCGCGAGTATCCTCCGTATCCTCGGTTTTATAAGTCTCGTCCCCCCGCTCATCCCATTATATCACCGAGGAAACGTTTAAAAATGGATGCCCCTAACAGGTACACAAGGTAGATGGCCAAGATGATGGACGGTGTTCCTGATTCTGACGACCCGCCGGGTGGCTGGTTGTCCCGGCTTTTGAACAGGGGCAGGCGTGCAGTTCTTGAGCAGGAGTTGAGCGACGAAGCCTACAGAGCGTACAGAAAGCTCCTGATGCGTGCCAGACCGGACGTTAAAAACGGTGTCGTCATCGTAAACCTCCCTGAAGGCCGTGTTGAGCTGAGACCCGGGAGGCTCATAGTTAAAGCCCCGACGAAGAAGTCCGCGGAGAAGATACTGCGCAACATCCACCACTACGGTCAGCCCCCAAGCCTTTGGCCCGCTTACGGTCTCAGCTACTCACTTAAAGACAGCAGGGGCAGGGGTCCCAAGATCCTGTGAGCCTGCGGGCATGAACAACATTTTTAAACTTTTCATTTTTGTTAAGTATAGGTGCTTAATGATGGTTAAGAGCTTCCTCACAGATCAGCAGGTTAGGGTTCTCCAGCTGCGCGCTAAGGGGCTGAAGCAGAGCGAGATAGCAGAGATCCTTGGAACGAGCAGGGCTAACGTGAGCATACTTGAACACAGGGCGCTTGAAAAGATAGAGAAGGCTAAAAACACCCTGCTCATATGGGAGCAGATAACCGCCAAGGTTAGCGTTTCCGTGAGGAAGGGGGAGGACATATTCACCGTTCCGGAGAAACTCTTTGACCGGGCCGATAAGGCTGGCGTTAAGGTTCCATACAGCACCGCCGAGGTAATAGCATTTCTCGTTGAGAACGCGCCGATATCCGATCGTATAGCCAGGAGGGACTTCGTGCTTTTCCTTGACAGCAGGGACAGGCTGCACATCGGCGAGTGTCTCGTGGAGGATGATCAACCCCCGTCGGGGTAGCAGAGGTACCTGTACGGGCAGAACTTGCAGCGGTAATCGTTCCACCCGCTGGGCAGCTTTTCTGACTCATAGGCTTTCTTAACGCTGTAAAATTGCCTGAGGGTTTCCTTGAAGAGGTAGGGATCGTAGGGAACTTCAAACGTTCGAAAGTTCGGGCCCCTGAGGACCGGAAAGTCCGAGAAGTCTATCCTGCTTATGATCCTCATCGGCTCCTCGTGGAGCTTGACGTAGTAGAGGTAGCCGTACTCCGCCTCGGACCACCTCAGGTATATGTTGAGCTGCGCTATGTGGTTCTCTAAGGGAAACTTCGGGACGCTCGCCTTCCCCTTTATCTCTATGGGAAACTCCCTGAACGCGTCTATCCTCCCGTGTATCTCAAGACCGAGCCTTCTTGACCTCAGAACCAGGTGCCGCTCTCTCTTGAAGCCGTAGCGCTTCTCGAGAATCTCCTGAAGAATCTCGTGTGTGTTAACGCCCTGCTCGAGTCTCACCTTTATGAACTCGGGCCACCTCTCGGGGTATCCCTTGAGGCGGAAGTAGATGCGCCTCGGACAGCTCATGGCTTCGCTCGCGTAGAACTCAAGCATGAGATCACTTCCAGTGCAGGTGCGTCAGATAATACCGGCGTCATCACGACTCAGACTGGGCAAGGCTCTTCATCCGCTTAGGTGGAGCCCCGGGCGGGATTTGAACCCGCGACCGGCGGATTACAAGTCCGCCGCCCCGCCAGGCTAGGCTACCGGGGCACCAATCAATGGGCGGAACCGCAGGATATAAATCTTTCGGATGGCGGATGAACTTCCGCAACGCTTTTTACCTGTCTCATCCCATGCTATCCGGCCCGATGATTGCAAGGAGAGTGAGCTGAGACGTGATGAGCGACTTCTCGCTGAGGGCCGTTCATCTAGCGTCATGAACGTCGTTAAATGAGCATTGCTGTATAAAAAATATTGGACGTTCATTGCTGTTTTTTGCTAAATATTCGATTATACAGGTTCATTCTGCCTGGAGTTCGTGTTGTGAACGTTTCGTTTAAAACTAAGGTCTCTCTGCCCTTTTACGAAAAGTTTATATATGTAAACACCAAACCCTACATCGCAGATTGCCGAACGAGGTGATGGAAATGGTCGAAGTCGACCCGTTTGAGATCGCAGTTAAGCAGCTCGAGAGGGCTGCCCAGTACATGGAGATAAGCGATGAGGCCCTTGAGTTCCTCAAGAGGCCCATGAGAATTCTTGAGGTTAGCATACCCATAGAGATGGACGACGGAAGCGTCAAGGTCTTCAGGGGCTTCCGCGTCCAGTACAACTGGGCCCGCGGCCCGACGAAGGGCGGTATAAGGTGGCACCCCGAGGAGACCCTCGGCACCGTTAAGGCCCTCGCCGCCTGGATGACCTGGAAGACCGCGGTCATGGATCTGCCCTACGGTGGCGGTAAGGGTGGAATAATCTGCAACCCCAAGGAGATGAGCGAGAGGGAGAAGGAGAGGCTCGCAAGGGGCTACATAAGGGCCATATACGACATCATAAGCCCGTACACCGACATCCCTGCTCCTGACGTCTACACGACCCCGCAGATCATGGCCTGGATGATGGACGAGTACGAGACGATCGCCAGGAGGAAGACCCCGGCCTTCGGTATCATAACCGGCAAGCCGCCGAGCGTCGGAGGTATCGTCGCGAGGATGGACGCCACCGCCCGCGGTGCCAGCTACACCGTCCGCGAGGCAGCCAAGGCCCTCGGCATGGACCTCAAGGGCAAGACAATCGCCATCCAGGGTTACGGTAACGCCGGCTACTACATGGCCAAGATAATGAGCGAGGAGTACGGCATGAAGGTCGTCGCAGTCAGCGACAGCAAGGGCGGCATCT
>JAADEC010000057.1 GCA_013153595.1 Thermococci archaeon
TGGATAGACTTAAAAGTGGATAGAGTTAAAAGGCCTGAAACGCTAACAGAGAGATGGTGAGAAGAATGGTGTCGGGATTAAATGACGTGGAGTCTCCCTCGGATTATGACGATTACATAACCTTCCTCAAGAGAAGGGTGAGACAGCTGGAACTTCAGGTCAGAACCTTAGAGGCGGATAAGGAGAGGCTTGAACGCGAACTCTCACGGCTTAGAATGGAAATGTCAAGGATGAGGCAGCCCCCTGCCTTCGCCGGGACGGTCATAGAGGTGCTGGACGATGAGCGGGCCATAGTGCAGAACTACAACGGCCCCCGGTTCGTCGTCAGGATAGCCCCCTGGATAGAGAGGGACAAGATCAAGCCGGGCTCAAGGGTCGCTCTGGACCAGAGGACGATGGCGGTTGTGGAGCTCCTGCCGAGCGACAAGGATCCAAGCGTCCTCGGGTTCGAGGTCATAGACAGACCAAGGGTAACGTACAGGGATGTGGGAGGACTTGAGAAGCAGCTCCAAGAGCTGAGAGAGTCGGTGGAGCTACCCCTGAAGCATCCAGACCTGTTCAGGAAGGTGGGAATAGACCCCCCGAAGGGCGTTCTTCTTTACGGACCCCCAGGCTGCGGAAAGACCCTGATGGCCAAGGCGCTGGCGAATGAGGTCAACGCCACGTTCATCAAGGTGGTCGGCAGCGAGCTCGTCAGGAAGTTCATAGGTGAGGGCGCTCGTTTGGTTCACGAGCTCTTCGAGCTGGCAAAGGAGAAAGCTCCGAGCATAATCTTCATAGATGAGATAGACGCCGTGGGTGCCAAGAGAATGGACGAAACAACGGGCGGCGAGAGGGAGGTCAACAGAACCCTCATGCAGCTCTTGGCAGAGATGGACGGTTTCGATCCATGCGGCGACGTCAAGATAATAGCGGCAACCAACAGACCGGACATACTCGACCCCGCACTCCTCAGACCCGGTCGCTTCGACAGGGTGATAGAGGTTCCCCTACCCAACTTCAAGGGGCGGTACGAGATAATCAAGGTTCACACGAGGAACATGAACCTCAGGGGAGTCGATCTAAAGGTCATAGCCGAGATGACCGACGGAGCGAGCGGAGCCGATCTGAAGGCCATAGCCACGGAGGCAGGTATGTTCGCCATAAGGGCCAGACGTGAGTACGTGACCCAGGAGGATTTTTTGAAGGCCGTGGAGAAGGTTTTAGGGGCCGAGAGAAGGCTCGCCCAGCAGATAGCGATGCACGAGGTCATGTACGGCTGAAAGGCGAAAATGCGAGAGGAACGCCATGGTGGGAAAACTCGTAGCCGTAGAGGTGTACCCCAAGCTACGGGACGTGGACTTTCGCGTGCTACGTGCGGTCGAGCTCAAGATGAGGAACTACCGCTGGGTTCCGCTGGAGGAGATCGCGGCCTTCGCGAGGATGGATGTTGAGTCCACCTCATTCTACCTCGGCAGGCTCGACAACTGGGGCCTCGTCAGGAGGAGAAGCGACATAGGGTACATAGGCTACCAGCTCACCATTCACGGCTACGACGCCCTCGCCATACGTGCCCTGGCAAGGAAGGGTGTTATAGAGGCGATAGGGACGAGGCAGATTGGAGTGGGCAAGGAGGCCGACGTCTACGAGGCCCTGACGCCAGACGGAGAGAGGGTCGCCGTCAAGTTCAACAGGATCGGCAGGACGAGTTTCACCCGGGTGAAGCTCTACAGAAAGGGCCTGGACAAGCACCACACGAGCTGGCTCTACATATCCCGCCTCATGGCGAGGAGGGAGCATGAAGCCCTGAGGCTCCTGAACCCGATAGCGAGCGTTCCAAAGCCCATCTGCTGGAACAGGCACACAATCGTCATGGAGTTCATAGAGGGGACGGAGCTCGCTGATCTCGATCTCCCCACCTCCCTCGCGGGTGAAGTTCTCGACACGGTCCTCGAGGAGTACCTCAAGATCGTCGAGTTCGGCATAGTTCACTCCGATATGAGCGAGTTCAACATCGTTCTCAAAGACGACGGGGGGATCCTCATAATAGACTGGCCCCAGTACCTGACGACGGTCGACCCGGAGAGCCTCGAGTACCTGAGGCGGGACGTTCAGGTTCTTCTAAACGCCTTCAGGCGCAGGTGGGGCGTGAAGAGGGACTTCGATTCAACGTGGCGCAGGTTTTATGAAGCCTGGGTGAGAAGCAGGGGATGCGATGATGAGTGAATCCAATGCTGATGGTACGGGTGATGAACCCCTTAACTGAGCGCTTGGAGGATGAGACATGAGGGTAATAACAGGGTCGAACTACACCCGCTTTGCGGGGAACTCCCCCATTCTTTTCCCCGAGTACGGAAAGAACGGGGAGGAGCTGTCGGATTTTGTGAGTTCCCTCGAGGGAGACGAGACTGTGGTGACGTCGAGCCTCGAGCTGATCGATCTTATAGCATCGCGGTTCAGGGGAGGCGGAGAGACCAACACCCTCGTGTACTCGGAAACAGGAAAGTCGCTCGAACTCCGCGAGGTCTACGACCTCAGGAGAAAGCTCGAACTCGATCCTCGGGGAGGGTTTACGGGCGATGATGCTCCTGCCTCCGTTCTGTTTGTTGAGGGAAAAACGGACGCGAAGTTCTTCAAGGCGATATACAAGAAGCTGTTCGGATTCAGCGAGTGCAGGCAGGCTCCTCTGTGCCTGAAACCAATCGAAAGGGTCTTCAGAAGGGACAACTTCGATCTCATGAGGCGGGACGACGGTCACTACGTTGCTGTCATACCGAGCGAGGGGAACTCTGGAGTGATAACGAACCTCAGGAACTTTCTGAGGGCAATGGACGTCTTCGATCTGAAGGTCGGGAGTGTAGGCGTGGCCGTGGACATTGACGAGGGAAGCGACAGGGCAATGGACATGATAGAGAATGGACTCGCTGACTTCGGCCCTGAGAAGGCGAAAGGCGGGTACACGATCGGTGATGTGAGCGTTGTGCCCCTGCTCATAGGCCTCCCCTTCAGGCACGAGCTCATAGACTGGGAGAAGCCCACGATAGAGGACCTGATGCTTCACCTCATGAAGCTTGAGGGTCTCTTTGACAGGATGCTGCCGGCTATAGAAGCTCTGGACAGGCCCCTGAAACCGAAGGAGGCCATGTACATCGGCCTGGCCGTTTACGGCTACTGGGGAAACCTCGAGGGTTTCTACGAGCTGTTCGTCATGAGGTCGAGGTTCAGGAACCTGAAGAACGTGCTCAGAAGAAGCGGACTGATGGGTCGTGTTAGGCATCTCGTCCCGTCCCATTCAGACGCCGACGTGCCGTGAGCTTTTAATCTCCATCCTTTAGTCTCCACCCGAGTCTTCTGCCCGAACCCCCGCGGACGATGCGGGATGGTGCGTCTTCCCGTTTCCACAATACTTTTAACCGTTCGAGAATAGTCTATGCGGGTGATCCCATGCTGGCCATCATAGTTCACGGCGGTGCCGGAACCATCAGGAAGGAGGAGAGGATACCGAAGGTTCTCGCAGGTGTTAGAGAAGCAGTCATGGCGGGATGGAACGAACTCAGGAACGGCTCTGCCGTAGACGCGGTTGAAGAAGCCGTCAAGGCGCTCGAAGACAACCCCCTGTTCAACGCCGGGACGGGATCGGTTCTGACGCTCGACGGGAAGGCTGAGATGGACGCGGCCATAGTCAGGGGAAGCACGCTTGAGGCGGGCGCTGTCGCGGGCATAACCAACGTAAGGCACCCGATAAGCGTCGCGAGGATGGTGATGGAGAAGACCGACCACGCGGTTCTCGGGGGAGAGGGAGCCGTCAAGTTCGCGAGGCTGATGGGGTTCGAGGAGTACAACCCGGTGACCGAGGAGAGGATCAAGCAGTGGAAGGAGCTGAGGAAGAAGCTCGTGGAGAAGGGTGAGGTGAGGCACTGGAAGAAGCTCAGCGAGCTCATAAAGGAGCACCCCGAGGTCCTCAGGAGCACGGTCGGGGCGGTCGCGTTCGACGGGAACGAGGTCGTCGCTGGAACATCAACCGGCGGTGTCTTCCTCAAGATGTTCGGGAGGATAGGGGACACGCCGCTCATAGGTGCGGGAACCTACGCCAACGAGGTGGCGGGAGCGTCGTGCACCGGCCTTGGGGAGGTGGCGGTGAGGCTCGTGCTTGCCAAGTCCGCCACGGACTTCGTGAGGCTCGGGATGGACGCCAGAGGTGCGAGCGAGGCCGCCATAAACCTCGCCACCAAGTACTTCGGGCCAGACACGATGGGTATAATCATGGTCGACTCTAAGGGCAACGTCGGGTTCGCCAAGAACACCAAGCACATGAGCCACGCGTACATGAGGGAGGGTATGAAGGAGCCAGAGGTCGGGATCTGACGTGAGGCTCAGGAAGGAGCGGCTCGTATGGGTTCTCCACGCTTCAACCTTTTTCTTCTTCCTTGGAATCGCCGTAGTTAACCCCCTCGTCTCGCCCGTCTCAATACAGCTCGGCGCCACGCCCTTCGTCGTGGGTGTCGTCGCGGCTATTGCCTCAGTCTTCTCGCTCACTTTCAAGCCGATCGGGGGGCTCCTCGGGGACAGGGGGATGAGGCTCGGCATCATGATGACAGGGGCGCTCGCGGGGGCGATAGCGGCGGTTCTCTATCTAACCTCAGACCTGACGGGCAGCATAATAATCTTCG
>JAADEC010000048.1 GCA_013153595.1 Thermococci archaeon
TGATTTTCGTTGAGGGCTGCAAGAACCCGAAGGCGGTAACCATACTCATCCGCGGCGGAACAGAGCACGTCGTCGACGAAGTCGAGAGGGCGCTCGAAGACGCTGTTAAGGTCACGAAGGACATCGTCGAGGACGGCAAGATAGTGCCGGCCGGTGGTGCTCCTGAGATCGAGCTGAGCATCAGGCTCGACGAGTACGCGAAGGAGGTCGGCGGCAAGGAGCAGCTTGCCATCGAGGCGTTCGCAGAGGCCCTCAAGGTGATTCCGAAGACGCTCGCAGAGAACGCTGGCCTCGACCCGGTCGACGTCATGGTCAAGGTCATAGCAGCGCACAAGGAGAAGGGACCGAGCGTGGGAATAGACGTGTTCGAGGGCGAGCCGGCGGACATGATGGAGCGCGGCGTCATAGCCCCCGCAAGGGTCGTCAAGCAGGCTGTTAAGAGCGCCAGCGAGGCCGCGATAATGATACTCCGCATAGACGACGTCATCGCCGCCAGCAAGCTCGAGAAGGACAAGGAAGAGGGCGGCAAGGGCGGAAGCGAGGACTTCAGCAGTGACTTTGACTGAACGCTTTGATCCTCTTTGATCTTCTTTTGTAAAATTCGATACTTAAAATAATTCAATCCTGGTTCCAATCAAAATCGAAAGGCCTTTTAGTTTCTCGGTTGATTTTAGTACATGCCCGCCATCGAGGTTGAGAAAATCTCCAAGACTTACGGTTCGCGGCCTGCCCTACGCGGCGTCTCCTTCACAGTTGAGGATGGTGAGATACTGGGTGTGATCGGTCCCAACGGTGTCGGAAAGACCACTCTGATCCGGATTCTAACGTGTCTTCTAAGGCCCGACCAAGGCAGGGTAAGGATCTTCGGAAATGCACCCTGCGATGCTAAGGGACTCTTCGCACTCCTGCCGCAGGATGTAAAAGCCCACTTCTACACTCTGACCCCTAAGGATTACACCTATCACTACCTCCGCATGCGCGGTATGAACAGGGAAGAGGCATTGGAGAGGGCTAATACCGCTATGAAGCTCTTTGAGATAAACTACGCTAATGAGCCCATGTCAACGCTTTCAGGTGGAATGGTGCGTAAGACCCTGCTCGCGATGATCTTATCAGCGGATGTAAGGGTCTACTTCCTCGACGAGCCAACCGTCGGACTCGACGTGGAGAGCAGGCTTAAACTGTGGGACGTTCTCAGAGAAAAGACGAAGAACTCAACGATCGTCCTGACGAGCCACTACCTCAACGAGATATCGAGCGTCTGCGACAGAATTTTGCTCCTCAAGGGAGGCGAGGTAAAAGCGTTTGGAAGACCTGAGGAGATAGCCCAAACGTATCTAAAGGGATTTCACTCAAAGGTCGTGGTCTTTGGAGAGGTTGAGATCGACGGCATCATCCGAAGGAGGGCAGGCAGAAATACGTACGTCTACGCACGCTCGAAGGAGGATGAAAAGGAAATTATCAAGACACTCGAAGCTCTTGGAGTTCCGTTCAGGACAGACGAACTAACGATAGAGGACGTCTTCATCGTGGGTGATCTCGATGATAGCGGTGATTGAGTACTACGCGAGGGCCCTGACCAAGGGAAAGTTCTCACTCATCAGCTTTGCTATTCAGCCGTTATCGTTTGTGTTCATCGTCTACGTCGTGAGCGGTGGGAGATTCCTGAACACGGCATTAGCTGGAGCTATCGTAAGCTTCGTGGTGGGTGTCGGGCTCGCCGATCTGGCGATTGAGCTCGTGGGTATGAAAACACGCTCCCACTTTTATGATATCATTCTGAGCCTCCCTGGAAGCAACTGGAAAAAGGCGCTGGGAATATCCCTCGGCATGAGCGTTCCAGCCCTGCCATACGTTATTCTCCTAATCGTGCTCCTGACGTTAAGGCTCGGACTCAGAGCATTTCTTGGAATAATAATCGCCACAGGTTCTCTATGGATGTGGAGTACCGGAACGGGCTTCCTCATCGGCGTCAAGGGAGAAGAGCCGGTTAGGGTTAGGAGGCTAACGAACCTTATCGTCACGGGACTTACGATTTTTCCACCCGTTTACTATCCAATCGGAGTGCTCCCCGGATGGATTGCAAAGGTTCTCCTGATTTTACCAACGGTTAGTGCCTCACAGGTTATATCAACGGGCGGAAGCGGCGTGACGATCTCCATCGCCGGCCTGTGGGGAATAGCGGGGCTCGTGCTCCTCATGACATTCAAGGAACTCGAGTAACCAAATGTTCATCAACCTTTTAAGAACCTCTCCCTTCCCTCCACAGGTGTTATGTTGTGAGTGTGAAGTTCAAATGGGAGGAGTTCGCGAGGAAGATGGGGATCGAGCCCCAGGTTCTTGAGAACGAGGAGGCGAGGCTCCTGAAGAGGTTCGTTGACGATATGCTCTACCCGAGCCACTGTAAATACTGTCAGGGCCTCGATTTGAGCAATCCCAATCCTGTTCATCACCCGAGCTACGAGCTAACCCCCGCCTGCAACCACGACTGCATCTTCTGCTACTCCAACGTCGCGGTGAAGCTCGGGAAGGCCCCGAAGCCCGGCTACTACGGCTGGGAGAACCCGAAGGCGATTACCGTTTCGCAGTACGGGGAGCCGCTGCTGAGCAAGCGGATAGTTGAGGTCAACAGGCTCCTCCGCGAGCGCTTTCCCGACGCTCGACTCGACCTCCAGACGAACGGCTCGCTCCTCACAGAGGAGCTGTGGAGCAAACTCGACTTCGACATCGTCATGATAAGCCTCGACACGGCGAGCAGAGAAAAGCACCTCAAAATAACCAGCGCCGACACGTTCGATGCAGTCATCAACGCGCTTGGAATAGTTGGAGGCGACAAAAGCGTCCGCTCGGTTGTACGGACGATTTTCATGCCGGGGATAAACGATGGGGACATCCCGAGGATAGCCGAGCTCGCTGCTTCGCTCGGGATAGACGAGATGCACCTCCAGCCGCTGACGGTTCACGAGCTCAACGTGGAGCGATTAAAGAGGGCGGGCCTTGACTTCGAGAGGGCCGAGAGCATGCGGGAGCTCCTCAAAACGGCTATGGAGGCGAGGAAGTACATAGACGTCAGGATAAGCGGCTGCCTTTTAGCCCAGCTCAAGCGGATGGACGCGCTGACTCTCTTCAGCGTCAGGAGGATAGCGAGGGAGGTCGCTCCGGTCGTTAAGAGGGGATGGCTCGGATGAACGTCTGGACGCTCCCTGCACTCATCTTCCTGATGGTGTTCCTCGCCGTCAACTTCGTCGTGTGGATGTTTAAGGTTATGGGAAAGCTAACGGCGGCCCTCCTGAGGAAGGCGTTCAGCCTCAGCATGCCCGAGAACGAGAGGAGGTGGCTTGAGAGACTGTTCACCCCCATCTGGATCGCCGTCGGGATCTGGGCCTTCCTCAAACTCAAAAATGAGAGCCTGCTGGTTGCCCTCTTCGGCCTCTTCTCGTTCAGGAGCGGCGGGAACACGGCTAAAACCATCGTCTACAGCCTTCACGACAGGAGGCTGGTTAAAAAGCTCGGTGATGGAGGGCTCCTCAGCAGGGTCACGGCCGCGGTCATAACCCTCGAGATGATGTTCTTCATCGGAATGGCCTTAGCGTACAAAGCAGTCTCCGTCGTGGCAGGGAGCTCCGCCTGGCTGTTCTACCTCTGGTTCGGGGGCCTGGCGTTCGGGCTGCTCTTCTTCAGCATCGTGGCGAGGAACAACGACGGCGTGCTCATGAAGAACGTCCTCAGCATCGCGGTGTTCTTCTCGGGCAGGAAAGGAAGGGAGACCGTTGAACGCCTTAAGGCACGCGGAATCGAGAACGGCGGGTTTGAGAGGATGAGGAGGAAATGGGAGCGGCTGCGGAGGTGGAAGAGGTGAAGTGCTCAATGTGCGTCCACGATGAGAGAACTGCCAAGATAGACGTTATCGACGGAAAACCTCTCTGCAGGGAGTGTCAGGTCTACCTGAGGCACCCAATAGACGGAGAGAGTGTGAGAAGGGAGCTCGAGGAGCTGATGGAAGACGTCGATAGGGCGATCGTTGCGTACTCTGGCGGTAAGGACAGTGTCGTAGCACTCTACCTCGCCAAGGAGGTTTACAGAGTCCCTGAGCTCGAGGCCGTTATGGTAGACCATGGCCTCATGGCGGAGGAAGCCATAGAGAACGCGAGGCGGATAGCGGAGTTTCTGAACGTTCCGTTCAGGGTTCTGCACCGGGACTACTCCGACGTGTTCAGGAGCGCCCTCCTTAAAGCTCAGAGCCCCTGCCGGGCGTGTTCGAGGAGGACGATGGAGGCGATCAGGAGGTACGCCCTGAGGAACGGTTACAGGTACGTGATAACGGGCCACGAGTTGCCCTTCGGCCACAGGCCGTTCAGGCTCATGAAGGGGGGAGTGGTTCAGATCAGGCTCCTGTCGATGATGAGCGAGGAGAAGCGCTTTGAGATCCTCAGGAGGCTCCCCTTTGAGTTCCCCGAACTACCTGGCTACACGACCAACTGCCTCATCCTCGGCCCCGCCCTCCAGCTCTACTGGGACAGGCACGGACACAGCTTCGAGCAGAGACGCCTGGCGGCGCTCGTTCGCTATGGACTGATGAGCAGGGAAAGGGCGGAGGAGGAGCTGAGAAGGCCAGAGGTTCCCGAATGGCAGTGGAGGTTGGT
>JAADEC010000083.1 GCA_013153595.1 Thermococci archaeon
CTGATGACCCTGAGCATGACGTAGAGGCCGAAAGACGCAGGGATGCCAATCCAGAGGTACGCGTGATGTCTGAGCGGAGCGGCCCTGTGGACCATGGAGGCGAGTTCAAGGGTGAGCAGGAACGTCATGACGACCAGAAAAGCTCCAGCACCGCCCACCTCGGCGACGATGATGTAGACGACAGTCCCTATCAGACCCACCAGACCGACCCAGTACCAGCGGAGTGCCAGAATGAGGGCGGGCAGGAAGATGAGGAGACGAGGCTCGACCTGAAAGGCAGCAACGGCCGATAGCACGAGGGACAGTCCGTACGATACCAAGTGAGGTGCCTTCGCCTTCATACACCCACCTCCTCCATGGCGCTTGCGATTGCGGCTTTGAATGGCTTCCTGACGTCCCAGTTCACTATGACGCCGTACTTCATGAGACCCTTCAGCATGGCCCTCCTGCGAAGCCTCAGAAGCCGAAGCGCCAGTTCCTCCTCCTCATTTTTCGGCTCGTACAGAGAGTAGGGATCGGGGCTTATCACGACGACCCTATAGCCGTACGACGACATTATCCTGAGGGCCTCAACGCTCTCATCGCTCATCAGGGGCGAGAAGTAAACTATCTGAGCCATCGGAGGGAACCTGGACTTTATCAGGTGCTCGACCTGGTAGGCTATCATGTTGTTGACGTCAGGACCCGCGCTGCTCAGGAAGTCTATGCACTTGAAGAAGTGCCTCTTGCCGTAGTCTATCCTTATCCACAGCGGAACCCTCTCGGCCAGCAGCAGACCAAAGCTCGTCCCATCGTTGAGGGCGTTCAGCATGAGCGAAGCAACGCCCCTGACCAGATAATCAAAGACCTTCCTGCCCCTGTAACCGGCGTCGACGACGAATATCACGTCCACCTTGCGCTCGCTCTCGAACTCGTTGACCATCAGCCTTCCGGTTCTGGCCGTCGCCTTCCAGTTTATTATCTTGAACGGGTCCCCCGGCTGGTAGTCCCTTATGGCGTGGAACTCCACCCCCTCGCCCACGCGCGGGGAAGGGAGGGGCCCAACCGTCACCTTGGTGCCCTTCGTGGAGTACGGGGTTATGGTATCCTCTATGATCGGAACGCCTATGATTTCGTCGTACAGATCAACCGTCGTGTCCATGTGAAAGAGCCCGAAAGGATCGGTGTAGATCACCCTGACCCGCTCAAAGACGTGTATGCCCCTGCGCATCCTGACCCTGTACTCAAGCTCCCTTTCCTCCCCGGGCTTCATGGACACCCTCCACTCGGCCTCCTCCAAGACCTCAAGCCCCTCAGGGACGTCGTCCACCACTATCAGGCCCGAGAGCCTTGATCTGCCCGTGGACTTGACCACCAGCTTAACGGTTACCTCCCTGCCCTCGAGTATCCTGTCGTGAGGCACCACCCTCCTAATCTCAAGTCTGAACTCAGGCTTGAACATGACGGCGCCGAGGAAGAGAAGCCAGAGAACGGGAAGACACAGGGAGACGAAACTCCACCTCAAAAGCGCGAAAGACAGGACTACCACAACCCACACCACGAGGGACAGACCGTAGGCCTTTCCTGTTGGCCTCAGAACATCTGAGCGCGCGGCAACCTCAACACTGCTCATGATCCTCACGCTGTTTCCCTGTTCCGTTTCGCACACTACTCGATCTCGAACTTCGGAACCTGAACCTTACCGAGTATCCTCTCAACGACGCTCTCCGGGCTCACCTTCGTGTACCACAGCTCCCTCTTCAGTATGAGCCTGTGCGAGAGGGCAGGGACGGTGACGGCTTTTACATCGTCGGGTATGACGTAGTCCCTGCCCGCCATGGCGGCGTAGGCCCTCGACAGCTTGAGCAGTGCGAGGCTTCCCCTCGGCGACGCCCCTATCTCGATCTCCCTCTTGTCGTCCCTCGTGGCGAAGACTATGGAGGTTATGTAGTCCAGAACCGCGTCGCTGACGTGGACCTCCTCTATGGCCCTCTGCATCTCCCTGACCTCATCCGGGGAGGTTATCGGCTCTATGTCAACCTCCTCCTTCTTCCTCTTCATCCTCCGCCTGAGTATCTCCATCTCCTCATCCTTCGACGGGTACCCTACCCGCAGCCGCACGAGGAACCTGTCGAGCTGGGCCTCCGGAAGGGGGTAGGTCCCCTCCTGCTCTATCGGGTTCTGGGTGGCTATGACTATGAACGGTCTCGGAAGGGCATAGGTTCTTCCCTCTATCGTGACCTGATCCTCCTGCATGGCCTCAAGGAGTGCCGACTGGGTCTTGGGGGGTGCCCTGTTTATCTCGTCGGCCAGGAGGATGTTGGTGAAAACTGGCCCCTTCCTGAACTCGAACTCGAGGGTCTTCTGGTTGAACACCGAGACACCGAGTATGTCGCTCGGGAGGAGGTCGGGCGTGAACTGAACCCTGCGGAAGTCCATCCCCATCGCCTTGGCGAAGCTCTTTGCCATGAGGGTCTTCGCAAGCCCGGGGTAATCCTCAAGGAGCACGTGCCCGTTGGCAAGTATAGAAGCCAGCAAAAGACGCAGAGTCTCCCTCTTACCGACTATGGCCTTCCCCACCTCTCCGAGGATCGCTTCACACACCTCTCCAACTTCTTCAGCGTTCATCTTCAACTCCTCCTACGCGGTCAGTTCTTCCAGTTTATATCCTCCTCAAGAACGTCAAGGGCCTTCCTGAGATTCTTCAGAAACTCCGATGAACCTCCCGACTCCGATACGAGCTTGAGGGCCCGGTTGGGGTTCTCCATCACCCTCCGGTACTCTAAGTTGGGATCGTCGCCGGACATCATGGCGTACGCCTCGGCCAGATATTTCATCAGCAGCCGTCTGGAGGTTTTGTGCCTCTTGGAGTTCGATATCATCTTGGTGACCCTCTCGATCTCGTCCAGACCCGCGGGGACCTCTATCTCTTCGGGCCTCGAGTCGGGGAGTTCAACGTTCCAGAACAACATGAGAACGAGCAAGACGCCAAGCAGGATAACCAGTATCCACCTCATCCAGAAGTTGGGGGATAAAATGGCGGCAACGGATAACACGACGATTACCAGCAGTTTCCACCTGTCCATGAGGCTCCCCAAACGTATATAACGGAACAACTTAAAAACTCCGGGGGTGCTTGAACGTGAACGGTTCGACCATTCGTCTTTACGTTGAAACGGAAGAGAAACCCGTCAGGGATGGGGTCGTTACCCGCGAGTGCATGGCGATAATGGGGAACGTTCAGGTCACTCTCAATGAGGGAGACCGCGTTCCCGCGTTTCTTGACATAAACAGGGCGGAGTTCCTCGTCAAGGAGGTCTACGACAGGCTACCGGCTGGCGTGGATAGAACCAACGGAAGGGTTCTGAGGGACATGGTCGTGGACGTTGGCGGCAGACTGCTCATCAAACTGTTCAGGGGAGACGAGCTGATGCTCCTTCCCGTTGAGGGATTCGCAAAGACCCTCATAGCCAACGTGGGGAACCTCGTCAGAAAGGGAGACGCGTTTGCCGCGGTGACGACGAGAAAGGGTGAGGTTCACTACCTCAAACCGCCCGAGGACAGCATCGTGGTGTTCATAGACGAGATAAGCATGGCCCCCGGTTACGTTTATTACATGCTCCCGGTGGGTTCTTCCAAGCGTCAGTGAGCGACCTCGACTTTGGAAACCTCCAATTGGAAACCCTTAAATATCAAGCGCCCCCAGGTGGGTTGTAAAATCAGCTGAAGAGAAACGTAGGTGGAAAAGATGGATGAAAAAGATGTAAAAACCGAAAACACTGAAAAAGCCGCGGAAGAGCGGGAAGTTGAGAAGGGGGATATCGTTCTCTTCAACTACGTTGGCAGGTACGAAAACGGGGAGATATTCGACACCAGCTACGAAGACCTGGCGAGGGAGAACGGGATACTCGTCGAGGGCAGGGACTACAAGCCGATGAAGGTAAGGGCAGGAGAGGGCGAGATAATACCCGGCCTCGACGAGGCGATGATAGGGATGAAGGTCGGGGAGAGAAAGAAGGTGGAAGTGCCGCCCGAGAAGGGGTACGGGATGCCAAGGCCTGAGCTCGTGGTCGAGGTCCCCAGGGAGGAGTTCTCAAAGGCGGGCATAGAGCCGGTCGAAGGGCTCTACGTCGGCACGGACTCGGGGCCCGCAAAGATCGTGGAGATCGGCGAGAAGACCGTGAAGCTCGACTTCAACCACCCCTTGGCAGGCAAGAAAACGGTTTTTGAGATAGAGATCGTAAGCGTGGAGAAGAGGCGGGTCTGACCCAACCCGTCAAAGCCCCACCGACATCATGGACATGCCCTTGAAGATCGCGAAGCCCATTCCTGCGAGGAGGAGGCTGTACTTCAGGCCTGCTGAGAACTTCCCCTCTCTTATTACCCCTATCCCAAGGCCGGATATGAACCCCTGGACTATGACGAAGAGCAGAACCACCGTCGTCATGGCGGGCACCTCCGCGGCCGCCGCTCCCTGTATCATGAACTTCATCAACTTCGCGACGATGCCGAGGATGGAGGGCC